>JANNKN010000030.1:0-1942 GCA_031396315.1 Deltaproteobacteria bacterium | reverse complement strand
CTCTGCAGCCGAATGCGCGCGAGGTGCTGCCCGACGACTCGCCGCTCGAGCGCGTCGAGATAGATCGTGATGTCCGGCAGCTCGGGCACGCGCGCGAGCTTAGGATCTCCGATCGCGACTTCGGCAACTTTCGCGGTCAGGCGGCGCAGACGAAGTCGCGGCCGTCGGCGTAGCCGAGTGCGGCGAGCGCGGCGCGGATTTCGGCGCGCGGGCCGGCGCCGGCGACGGAGACGACGAGCGGCAGCGCGCGCGCTTCGGGCTCACGCAGCGCGGCGGGCGGCACGACCGCGGCGCCGTGGATGCGCTGGCCGAGGCGGCGCGGGTGTAGCTCGATCACGCGGCCTAATGACTTTCCGTGCGCGGCGAGTGCGCGTGCGAGCGCGCGCCCCGTGCCGCCGTAGCCCCAGAGCGCGTAGTGCGTGTGCCCGGCGAGGAAGCCTTGCGCGAGGAACTCGGCCTTGCACGCGGTGAAGGCGGCTTGCGCATAGGCGGGCGAGCTGCGCGAGAGACGTGCCGGCCCGTCGCGCCACGCGAGCAGCTCTTCCGGCACGACGCCGAGCGCGCGACCCGACGCGAGCATGCGCAGCACGAGGTCGTAGTCTTCGGGCCAGCCGCGGTCGCGGTAGCCGCCGAGCGCGTCGAGCGCGTCGCGCCGCAGCACGAGCGTCGGGTGCGCGAGCGGGCATTCGACGAACGCGTCGCGGCGCACGTCGGCGGCGCACGCGAGTGAGCCGAGCCATGCGGCGTAGGCGCGCAGGCCGTCGCGGATCGCGCGTTGCGGGAAGAGGTGCACGTGGCAGCCGACGCCCGCGAGTGCGGCGTCGGCATCGAGCGCGGCGCACTGCTTCGCAAGCCGCTCGCGGCGCATGATGTCGTCGGCATCGTGGCGCGCGACGAGCGGAGCGCGACAGGCTGCGAGCCCGCGGTTCAGCGCGGCCACGAGCCCCTCGCGCGGCGCGACGATCAAGCGAAAGCGCGCGTCGCGCGCAGCGAAGCGCTCGGCAAGCGCGCGCGATTCGTCCCGGGAGCCGTCGTCGACGATCACGCACTCGAAGCGCGGCTCGCTCTGGCGCGCGATCGAGGCGAGCGCGCAAACCAGCGTTGCCGCAGCGTCGCGCATCGGCAGCAGCACCGACACACGCGGCGTGGCCGCATCGGGCACGCTTCCCCCGCGCCCCACTTCGATCGGCGCATGCCTCCCCGTCGATCGGCGCGGGCAAGTCAAAACAAGACTCGGCAAGTCAAAACGAAGCCGGCCCGAAGGCGATGCGCGCGCCGAGCTCGCGGTGATCGAGATGCGCGGCTTTGTCCATGTCCGCGATCCAACTCGGCCGACGCATTACCCAGCGCACCGAGCCGGTCGCGACACCGTGGGTTGCGAGGCGCGCCGCGAACGCGTCCCACCACGGCACGACGCGGCCCGAGAGCGGCTCGAGCACGAGCGCGCGCGCGCCTGCATCGAACCCACGCTCGAGCGCGCTCAGCAGGCGCTCGCGGGGCGCCTCGTCGCACTCGTTCAGGAACCAACCCGCGACTGCGAGATCCCCGCGTCCGAGCTTCGGGACGCCCGTCGGCAACTGCACGCGCCGCGTTTCGCCGCGCAGCCCGAACGCCCGGTAGGTGCGGCGCGCTTCGGAGAGCGCGAAGCCCGAGCGGTCGAGCGCGAGGAGCGCGGGAGTTGCGGGTGCGAGCGCGAGCGCGACACCCGCTCCCACGGCTCCAGTGCCCGCCCCGAGGTCGACGATGCGCAGCACGTTCGCGAGCGCGGCCGGCGGCAGCGCGCGCACCGCGCCGTAAGCGGTCGCGAGATGCAGGGCCGCGAAAAAGCTCGCGAACGCGGCGCGCTTCGCGGGGCTGCCGAGCGCGTCGCCGGGTTCGCGCCGCTCGACGTAGCGCAGCGAGAGCGCCTGCACGCCGCGGCGGATCTCAGGGAACGTGAGCG
>JANNKN010000024.1:0-1556 GCA_031396315.1 Deltaproteobacteria bacterium | reverse complement strand
CCCTACCCGCCGCTCTTCCGGAGCTCGCCGGAGTTGCAGGGCGAGTCGTACACGGTGCAGAACTACTTGATGGAGAAACCGCCGACCGACGAGCAGCGCGAGGCGGCCGACAAAATGTTCGAGATGCTCGAGTTCGTCGTTCGCGAGGAGGACTACGCGACCGGCCTGCGCCAGCAGCGCGCGCTGCTCTCGGGCGCGCGCACGCACGTGCTGTTCGGGCGGAACGAAGGCGGCGGCCAGCGCTTCCACGCCTACACCGACCGCATGCTCGCGCTGAGCGACGAAGACCTAGTGAAGGAGTTCGGAGGCTGAGCGACTCTCCGCCAACGCGGCGGAGCTAGCTCCGAGCCAACCTGCGAAGGGAAACGCCATGACAGACGCCTCCGCTCCGGTGCTGATTCGCGAGGACAAGGACGGCGTGGCGACGCTCACGCTGAATCGCCCCGAGCAGTTCAACTCGCTGTCCGAGGCCTTGCTCGACGCGCTGCAACGCGAGCTCGATCGCGTCGCCGCCGACGACTCGGTGCGCGTCGTCGTGCTCGCAGGCGCGGGCCGCGCGTTCTGCGCGGGGCACGACCTCAAGGAGATGCGCGCGAACCCGAAGCAGAGTTATTACGAGGACCTGTTTGCGCGCTGCGGGCGCATGATGCAAACCGTCGTGGCGTCGCCGAAGCCGGTGCTCGCGCGCGTGCATGGCGTGGCGACCGCGGCCGGTGCGCAGCTCGTCGCGAGCTGCGATCTCGCGATCGCCTCCGAGAACGCGCGCTTCGGTACCACCGGCATCAACCTCGGCCTGTTCTGTTCGACGCCGAGCGTGGCCGTCTCGCGTGCGATGGGCCGCAAGCGCTCGTTCGAGATGCTGTTCACCGGCGAGATGGTGGATGCGAAGACCGCCGAGGGCCTCGGGCTCGTGAATCGCGTCGTACCGCTCGCGGAGCTGGATGCGGCGGTGGCGGGGGTGGCGAAGAAGATCGCGGCGCAGCCGGCGTCGGCGGTGCGGATCGGCAAAGAGATGTTCTACCGGCAGCTCTCGATGGAGCTTCCTGAGGCGTATCGGTTCGCTGGCGACACGATGGCGGCGAACATGATGGAGGCGGATGCGATTGAGGGGATTGATGCGTTTCTCTCGAAGCGGGATCCGAGTTGGAAGAGGGGATGATTGGAACTCGGAGCAGGCCGGTCGCGGACTCCGGCCTGCGGCGGGGGCGGGGCCGCTGCGCGGAATGGCTCGCTTCGGGCCTGGGTAGGAAGTGAGTCGGTGACGGCGCGCCCTTGTGGCTGAAGGCGCTGTGTTGAGTTGGGCCCTCGCTGCGCTTGATTTCCGCTCCGCGGCCCCGCCCCCGCCGCAGGCCTCATGCTCGCTTCGAAGACTCGACTGCCGGGCTAGGTGTTAGGGCGGGTGCGGGTCGCGCGGGGTTGACCCGCGCTCTCCGCACTTTCTGAGTGGAGCCGGCCAATCGTGGACTCCAGCCGGCGGAGTGAGAGGCGGCTGCGCGCTTCAGCAGATCGGGAGACCAGATGTCTTGGTCTTGGCCGTAGCTTTCGTTTGCGAAGTC
>JANNKN010000022.1:0-2067 GCA_031396315.1 Deltaproteobacteria bacterium | reverse complement strand
GCCTACCCGCTTCATGTCCGGAACCCCCTCCCCCCGCGTGGCCGTCGTCGATTACGGCGCTGGCAATTTGCGCAGCGTCGCGAAGGCGCTGGAGCGCTCGGCGCTCGCGGTCGAGGTGGTCTCCGACGCGGCGGCGCTGCGGCACTTCGATGCGCTCGTGGTGCCTGGTGTGGGCGCGTTCGCGGATGCGATGGCGAACCTGCGCGCGAAGGGCATCGGCGACGCGGTGCAGAGTGCGATCGCGAGCGGGAAGCCCTACCTCGGCCTCTGCCTCGGGCTCCAAGTGCTGTTCGAATCGAGCGACGAGCACGGCCTGACACCGGGCCTCGGCGTTCTCCCTGGGCGCATCGAGCGCTTCCCCGCGAATCATCGGCTGCACGTACCGCACATCGGCTGGAACCAAGCGCGCTGGCGCGGTGCGCATCCGATCGCGGCGCAGCTGCCGCGCGAAGACGCTTATTATTTCGTTCACTCGTATCGCGTCGTCGGCGCGGAGGAGGCCGACGTGGCGGGCACGACTGATTATGGCGGAGAGTTCACGAGCGCCGTCGCACGCGGCAATGTGTTCGCAGTGCAGTTCCACCCGGAGAAGAGCCAAGCCGCGGGCAAGCGCGTGCTCGATGCGTTCGGCGACTGGCTGCGCGCTTGCTGAGGCGCGCACTTCTCCGCTGCGCGCTCGCTGCGCTCGCGCTCGCCGCGAGCGCGTGCACACCCACGGTCGCGACGCAGGCGCGGCCCGCACTCGCGGAGCTGGACGCGCCGCTGCGCCGCATCGCGGTGATGCCGTTCGCGGCGTCGCCGCTCCTGCTCGGTGAGGAAGGCGGCACGCCGCCGGGCGTCGCCGCGCAGCTCGTCTCCAAGTATCTCGCCGAGGCGCTGGCCGCGCGCGGCATCGAGGTGATCGCGCCCGAGGACGTTGCCGCAGCGCTCGCCGGCGCGGATTCGTCGCGGCGCGCGGCGACGATTCTGCGCGAGAAGCACAGCGTCGACGCGGTCGTGCTCGGCGACGTCACGCGCTGGGAAGAGCGCGAGGGCGAAGCATTGGGGACTTTCCATGCGGCGGCCGTCGGCTTCCGCGTGAGGCTGCAGGGCGCGCCGAACGGGCGCACGCTCTGGACCGGCGAGTTCGACGAGCGGCAGCAGCCGCTCAGCGACAACGTGCTGCGCGCGGGCCGCTATCCGGGTGCGGGCAGCCGCTGGCTCACGGCCGAGGAGCTGGCGCGCTGGGGCGCCGAGGAAATCGTGCGCGCCATTCCGCTCGGCCCTAAGAAGCGATGAGCCGCTTCGAGCTGATCCCTGCGATCGACCTGTTAGGCGGGAAGTGTGTGCGCCTGATGCAGGGCAGCTACGACGCGGCCACCGAGTACGACGCCGACCCGGCAGCGGTGGCGGCGCGCTTCGCGGCGTACGGCATCGCACGCCTCCACGTCGTCGATCTCGATGGCGCGAAGCGCGGCGGGCCCGTGAACACCTCCGCGGTGCGCGGAATTCTCGGCGCAGCGAAGGGCATCCCGGTCGAGCTCGGCGGCGGCATTCGCACGCTCGCGGGCATCGAGACGTGGCTCGGCCTCGGCGTCGAGCGCGCGATCCTCGGCACCGCCGCGCTGCGCGATCCGGCGCTGGTGCGCGAAGCCGCGCGCAAGTTTCCCGGCCGGATCGGCGTCGGCATCGACGCGCGCGCGGGCAAGGTCGCCGTGCAGGGCTGGCTCGAGACGAGCGAGACCGACGCCCTGACGCTCGCGCGCCGCTTCGAGGATGCCGGCGTCGCCGCGATCATCTACACCGACATCGCGCGCGACGGCACCGGCGCGGGCGTCAACCTCGACGAGACGGTCGCGCTCGCGCGCGCGATCTCGATCCCGGTGATCGCGTCCGGCGGCGTCGGCTCGCTCGACGATGTGCGCGCCGCGCGCGCTAGCGGCGTGGCGGGCGTGATCGTCGGCCGCGCGCTCTACACCGGAGCCGTCGACCTAACAGCCGCGCTGGAGATCGCATGCTGCTGAAGCGCATCATCCCGTGCCTCGACGTCGACGGCGGCCGCGTCGTGAAGGGCGTTCAGTACGTCGA
>JANNKN010000849.1:0-9247 GCA_031396315.1 Deltaproteobacteria bacterium | reverse complement strand
CGCGCTCGCGATCGACGCGCGCTTGCACGGCACCCGCGAGCAGCCCGGCGGCGAGATCGCTGCGACCGCACACTCCCTGACGCTGCCCGGAGCCGTCGCGCTCGAAGCGCTCGACGCGCGCGCGAAAATCGCTGCGGGTAGCTCGCGTGCGCTGAGTGCGTCGCTTCGCCTCGCAGATCTCAACCTGAGCGGTGTGCGGCTCGACGACGCGACCCTCTCGGCGCAGGGCACGCTCGGCGCTCACGAAATTTCGCTGGGCGCGCAGGGAGTCGAGATCGCGTTGCGCGCAGACTTCTCAGGCGGCTGGAACGGCGCGTGGTCGGGACGCGTCGATTCCCTCGAAGCGACCGGGCGGCTGGCAGCGCGCTTGCTCGCTCCTGCGCCGTTCCGATATGCGCCGCCCGAACACGTCGAGCTCGGGCCCGCGCGCATCGCCACGCTCGGCGGCGAGCTCGCGCTCGGCACGTTCGTGCTCGACGACCGCCGCATCGAGACCGCTGGCGTCGCGAGTGATCTTTCCCTCGCGGAGCTGCTCGCCGCACTCGGCCGCGATCCCGCGTCGGCGGGCGACCTGCGCATTCGCGGCGTGTGGGTGGTGCCGCTCGATCCCGCGCAGCTCGGCCAAGTGCGGCTCGAGCTCGCTTCCGGCGATGCCCAGCTCGGCGGCACGGCGCTCGGCATTCGCGCGCTCTCGATCGACGCCGCGATGGGCGCGAGCGCTGCCCACGTCAACGCGAGCATCTCGGGCGAGCGATTAGGCGAAGCGACGCTGCGCGCAGATCTGCACGCAGCGCCCGGCCGCGCGCTGCTCGCGCGCAGCTCCGCGCTCGACGCGAAGCTGGATGCCGACGTCGTCTCGATCCGCGCGCTCGGCGGCTTGCTCGGCATCTCGGCGCGCATCGAGGGCCGCGGCGTGCTCGCGCTCGCGGCGACAGGCAAGGTGGGCGCACCCCAGCTGAGCGGCGGCGTGCAAGCCGATGCGCTGCGCTTCGACTGGCCCTCCGCGGGCGTGGCGCTGCGCGATGGCACGCTGCGTGCGCGCCTCGCGCCGAACGTGCTGCACGTCGACGCGCTCAGCTTCGCTGCCTCGAACGGCGAAGTGCGCGCGCGCGGCGAGGTGCCGCTCGACGGCTCGCCCGCGCAGCTCGCGTGGGAGGCCGACCATTTGCGCGTGCTCGACCGCCCAGATCGCAACCTCGAAGTCACGGGCAAGGGGGAAGCGAGCATCGACGCAGGCAAGCTCGCGCTACGCGGAAAGCTGCGCGCGAACCAAGGCTATCTCGAAGTGCCGCGTGTACAGCAATCGCGGCTCGGTGAGGACGTGATCGTGCTCGGCCGCGAGCGCCCCGCGAGTGGCGCGCGGGCGGGCGCGCGCCTCGATCTCGACCTCGAGCTCGATGCCGGCAAAAGGCTGCGCATCGTTGGCGCGGGCCTCGACACGCTGCTGCGCGGAAAGCTGCGCGTGAAGACACTGCCGAGCGGCGCGCTGGTCGCGTTCGGCGAGATCGACGCCAGCAACGGCACCTACCGCGCGTTCGGCCAGAAGCTCGAGATCGAGCGCGGCTCGCTGATCTTCAACGGCGCAATCGACGATCCCGCTCTCGACGTGCTCGCGCTGCGCAAGAACCTGCCCGTCGAAGCCGGGGTCGAGGTCACGGGCACGCTCAAGACGCCGCTCGCGCGGCTCACCTCGAACCCGCCCGTGCCGGATTCCGAGAAGCTCTCTTGGCTGATGCTGGGGCACGGCGTCTCCGACGCAAGCGCCGCCGACACCGCGCTGCTGCAGGCGGCCGCCGCGACGATCTTCAGCGGCGATGGCGCGATGCCCATCGACCAGCGCATCGCGCGCGGCATCGGCCTCGACGAGATCTCGCTGAAGAGCACCGGCGAGCAGACGAACGCGGAGGCCAGCGGCCGCGCCGTGGCGCTCGGCAAGCGGCTCTCGGAGAAGATTTACCTCGAGTACGAATACGGCCTCGAGGCCGCATCACACCTCGTGCGCCTGCACTACGCGCTGACGCGCTCGCTCGGCGTACGCGTCGAGACGACCGGCGACACCAGCAACGTGGGCGTGAACTACCGCAAGAGCTGGGACTGAGCTCCGAGGCCGCGCTCTAGCGGGTGACACCGGGCGAGATCGAGCCGCGGAACGCACCCGACTCGACACCGCGCTCCTCGATGTAGGTCTTGAAGCGCTCGAGGTCCGCCTTCGTGCGCCTCGACACCACGCCCAGCAAGTCACCGACATTCTCGAGGACTCCCTCCGGCTCGTAGTCGAGTTGCAGCGCCACGCGCGAACTGGTGTCCGACAGGCGGTGGAAAGTGACGACGCCAGCGTTGGCGGCACCGTCGACGTTCGTCCAGGCGATGCGCTTATCTGGCGTCTGCTCGGTGATGCGCGACGTCCATTCCTTGGTCACGCCGCCGATCGAGACCTTCCAGCGTAGAGTCTCGTCGTCGATCTGCTTCACCGATTCGACATCGGACAGGAAGTGCGGGAAGTCTTCGAATTGCGTCCATTGGTTGTACGCCGTGGTCACAGGGACCTCGACGTCGATCGATTCCATGAGCTTCGAAGCGTTTTTCTTGTCCATCGTGGGTTTTTCCTTGGGTTGGGGTTTCGGATGGCGCGCGTTCAGACGGCCCGCGCCCAATGCCGGTGGGCGGCGATCGCGTCGGTGAAGCCGATGAGGTCGCCCTTCGCGAAGCCGCTGCGACCGCTCGCGACCACGCCTCGCATCTGGCTCGCAGCGGAAGAGTCGATTCCTGCGGAGTCGAGCAGCGCGTCGGCCCCTGCGCCGATCCACAGCGCCTTGGCGTGGCGATGCGCTTCCTGGACGAATCGTGCGAAGGCTGGCGAGGCCGCGAGCGCGGCGAGGCTCTCCTTGCCACTCGGCACGGCCACCGCATCGAACAGCACCGACGACACCGTCGCGACGCTGTGGTCGGCGGGGATCGCCGCACCTTCGCGCGGCACGATCGGACCGAGCCGCGGCGCGATCAACACGGCCGTGGCGCCTGCCTTCGCGAGCGCCTGGCGGAGCGCCCGCACCTCCGTGGCCTCGAATCCATCGGCGACGAGTACGGCAATCTTTCGCGTGGCGATTCCGGCGCCGGGATGGTTCAGCATGCTGAGCGCGGGCGACACGTCGATCTCCGAGGCGACTTGTTGGGTCGCCGGCGGTTTCCCGAGCTGGATGCCGAGCACCGCGACGACGCGTTCGGCAAGCCCGCGATCGATGTTTTGCAGCATGTCCGCGACCCGCTGACGAACCGCCTGCGTCTCGAGTTTCGCGAGTTCGAATTGGAATGCACCGACGATGTGGTCCTGCTCGACCGGCGATTGGCTGTTCCAGAAGAGGCGCGCCTGAGAGAAGTGATCGAAGAACGAGGCGGTCCGGTCGCGCAGCTTCGTTCCCGCGACGGGCGCGGCGTAGCTCTCGAAGCCGCCTGACTCGGCGCTCACCTGACGCGGCGAGCCGTCGTCGATCCCGCTCGGCTCGTACGCAACGCGGCCGGGATGGATGGTGTGGCGCATGAAGCCGTCGCGCTGAAGATTTTGCACCGGCGAATGCGATCGATTGATCGGGAGTTCGTGAAAATTCGGTCCGCCGAGCCGAATCAGTTGCGTATCCGTGTACGAGAACAGGCGACCCTGGAGCAGCGGGTCTTCGGTGAAGTCGATGCCCGGAACGATGTGCGCTGGGTGAAAGGCGACCTGTTCGGTCTCGGCGAAGAAGTTCTCAGGGTTCCGGTTCAGCACCATGCGCCCGAGCGGCGTCACCGGAACCAGCTCTTCCGGAATGAGCTTCGTCGGATCGAGCAGGTCAATCGCAAACGCCTCGGCGTCTTCTTCTCGAATCAGCTGCACGCCGAGCTCGTACTCCGGAAAGGCGCCGGCCGCGATCGCGTCCCAGAGATCTCGGCGATGGAAGTCCGCGTCCTTGCCGGCCAGGAGCTGCGCTTCCTCCCAGACCAGGGCGTGCGTGCCAAGCAGCGGCTTCCAGTGAAATTTGACGCGCTGCACCTGCCCCGCTGCGCTCACGAAGCGAAAGGTGTGGACGCCGAAGCCCTGCATCATGCGGTAGCTGCGCGGGATGCCGCGATCCGACATCGCCCAGATCACGGCATGAATCGTTTCGGGCGTGAGCGACACGAAATCCCAAAAGGTGTCGTGTGCGGACGACGCCTGGGGGATCGCGCGATTCGGCTCGGGCTTCGCCGCGTGCACGAAGTCGGGAAACTTCATCGCGTCCTGAATGAAGAAGACCGGAACGTTGTTACCGACCAGGTCGTAGATGCCTTCATCGGTGTAGAACTTCACCGCGAAGCCGCGCAGATCGCGCACCGTGTCGGCGGATCCCGCGCCTCCGACCACGGTCGAGAAGCGGACGAACACCGGCGTGCGGGTCTTCGGGTCCTGAAGAAACTTCGCTTTCGTGAGCTTTCGCTGCGATTCGTAGACCTCGAAATACCCGTGCGCGCCCGATCCGCGCGCGTGGACGATGCGCTCAGGAATACGCTCGTGATCGAAGCTCGTGATCTTCTCGCGCAGGATGAAGTCTTCGAGCAGCGTCGAGCCGCGCGTGCCCGCCTTCAGGGAGTTCTGGTTGTCCGCGATCGGCAAACCCTGATTGGTGGTGAGCGACTGATCCCCGCGCTCGATCCGCTCTGCGCTCCGCGGATCCCTCGCAGCCTCGCGTGAGCTCGGCGGCCCTGAGCGACGACCGCGTTTTCCGACTGCCACGTTTCACCTCGATCGATGGTGACTTGATGATTGTGCAAGCGACATGCCGTTCATTAGGGATAAGCCGGGTACGAACGAGAACGGCGCAGGGCGAGTTGCCCTGCGCCGTCGCCCGAGCGCACCTGTATTGGTTCTCTCAGATGCGGGGCTGCTCCGAACGTCGCCTCGTGTCGCTGTCTCCGACGCTCTTGACTGAGGCTTCCCCAGCCGTGCGCACGTCTTCGGCGCCCTCATCCTCGAAGATCTTTTCGGCGCGGCTGCGCTGATCGCTGTCATCCGTGTGCACGGAGACCAGCAGGTTGCCATCGCGCAGCTTGCCCTCGTACTGCTTCGCCTCGTACTCCGGGATGCCCATTCCGATCAAAGCTCCGGTGATCCCTCCGAGCGCGGCGCCAGCGGCTGCGCCGGAAAGGGCGGCCATGATCGGCCCGGCCGCCACGAACGGTCCGAGGCCCGGGATCGCGAGCGCGCCAATGCCGACGAGCCACCCGCCGAGTCCGCCGAGGATGCCCCCCGTCGCGCTCCCAGCGGTCGCACCTTCTGGCGCCTTGGTGTTCTGTTCGTGGGCGAAATCTCGACTTCCGCTCTTGTCGGGGAACAGTACGGAGATGTCGCTGCCCGAAAAGCCTGATGTCTTCAGCCGGTCCACGATGCGGAGGGCAGTGCCTTCATTCTTCACGATGCAAATTACGGCTCGGTCCATTTTGTGTTTCCTTCAATGAGGGTGAATTTTTTTCAATTCGAGTCGCACTCAGCGGCTCGCGACCTCGAGCTGGTCGTCGACGCGGAGCACGCCCGCGGTCTCGCGCGCGATCACCGCGATCGCTTGCTTCTCCTGGTCGGTCTCGACCGGGCCGCGCAGCGTGACGACGGCATTCTCCGTAATCACTTTCACGTTTTCGGCGTCGGTAGAGAACGTGTCGCCGTCCGTGATCTTCTGGCGAATCTGGCGCGTGATCTCTAGATCCCGCGCCGAGTTCGACTGATCCAGCGGCGTCTTCATGCTCTCGTCGCGGTCGCGCACGTTCACGCCGGTGTCGTCGGGTTCGGTACCTGCGGCGACGTCGGGCAGGTCCATCCGGGATCCAGCGTCGGAGTAGTCCTCCTCCGCCGAGTCGCGCGTGTCGCCGCACGCGACGAGACCCACGGCAAGCGCAGCTAGCCATCGCAATTCACTTCGCATCACATTCCTCCTGGTGCACCGACCGCTCAACGCGGGCGGCACCTCTCGAATTGCAAGGCGTGTGCCGCAAGCGCTTCGCGCGGACTCGGCTTCGCATCCGCGCTAACTGGCTACTCGTTCGACGCGAAGTCCTGAAGAGCTACCGCGCGCACGATGTACCGATCGGGCGCGGCCCCCACGTATCGAAACGGGTGACAAGTCACGAGCGTCAGAGACGGAGCCTCGGTCGAGTCGAGGACCCAGACATCCTCCGGGCGCACGACGCGAAGCCACTCGATCCGGTAGTCGATGGGTCGCGCGTGATCAGGCAACGTGATTCGAATCGTGTCACCGGGCTTGACTCGCTCGAGTCCGCGAAAGAAGCCATCGCGATGTCCGGCGATCCCCGCATTGCCCGGCTGACCCGGTGCTGCCGTGCCCGCGATGCGTCCGACGCCGCGATTGAGCGCGGACCGGTCGGTCCCTTGAAGTACGACGACTTCGAGATCGATCGCCGAAATCTGGAGTAGCGCTAGACGCTGGCCTGGCCGCGGAGCGGGAGTTGTTACCCGGTGCACCGCACGCGCGTTCGGCGTAGGCGATCGGAGCGGCGCGATCCCACCGACACGAGGTGCATCGAAGCTCGCCCGATCCAAGCTTGCGAGCACCTTCTGGTGAACAAACGCGATCGCCCAGAACCCGAGCAGAGTCGCCCCGCCGACCCAAAGCAATCGCTCGATCGCGCGGATGAGCCGCTTCATCGCGAAACCTGTCGCGTCGGGGAGAGCGCGTCCCGCGATGTCGCCCTCCCCGACACGAGCATGGCTAGCGGCGCAGCTTCCGAAGCCCGAACCCTGCGAGCAGGCTGCCACTGCCGATCAAAGCGATCAGCGGAAGCGGGCTGGCGGTGTTCGGCAACCGATCGTTGCTCGCGAGCCGGTTGGCGTCGGCCTGATCGGCGCTCACGTCTGCCCGCTCTGCCGCGACGTCGATGATCTCGACTTCGGAAGCATGACGAGGCGCAGCTCCGACCGCTTCGTCTGCCGTCACGCGGACGCGCGTTCCGGCGACCAAATCGACCAGACCGACGACGGTCTGATCCCTCATCATTCGAGTCGAGGTGCTCGTCGTGTGGAAGTCGATTCGATTCCCGGCGTCCGTCTGGATCGTGAACGTATTCGCGATCGGGTCGGTCGAGACGACCTTCCCGGTCTCATCTGCTGCCCAAGCTGAGGTCGCGATCGACAAAGCCGCGATCGCGAGCACGAGGTGCTTCTTCATGTCTTTTCTCCATTGTCTTGTGTGGTCCCCGGCATGGAGCGAGGACGTTTCACTGGCTCCTTGCACGGGGGATGCCACTCGTCTCCGGCAGCGCCGACGCGTCAGGCGCTACCTGGCGAGTGCGAGCACGCGACGCCAACACGTTTCTACAAACCGCGCTCGCTCTGACGGAGAAGCCGACGATTCAACGACTTTTCGGCAACGGGGAATCCTGAGGTGCAGCGTCGAGCGTCCTCTCGAGCGCAATCATCACGGCCTTCGGGTCTACGGCGTGCGCCATCGCAGCAGCTTCGCTGTCGACCCGGTTGCGAACGCTCGGGAGGTCGGTGCGAAGCTCTTCGAGCAGACTGATCAGCTTGGCTGACTTCTCCTCCGAGCTCAGGTTTACTTGGAGCTCCAGCAACGCGCGCTGCTCGGCATGTTTCTGCTGTCGAATCTGTGTTGTCAGGACGGTCGTGCTGACAAGCGCTGCGTAGATGCCCAACACGCCTTGAAGCCAAAAGCAAGGCAACGGATCCCAGGCCGTCCGGCCAATCAGCGGCGCAGCCAGATTGGCGAGGATCCACGCACTCACCACGCCGAGGAGCAAGTAGAGCGTCCGGGGTCGCCCGACCTGCTGAGTGACTCGCTCGACGAGTCGTTGATGCGAGCTCACGCTCGACCCCGCGTGGGCGTGAAGCGACGCCACCGTTGCGACGTGGTGGTGTTCCGTATTGGCGTCAACGCGGTCCGCGTCGTTCATGGGGAGTGCCGCCTCCATCGGGCATCCGGAAAAGCAGCACGGTTCCGCATTGCGATGGGATCCTCGTCGACGCACTGCCGTCGATCGGGCCTGCTATGCACCCGCGGTGCCAAGGCCCGATGCGCGAAGTCGCGCCGCTGGCACGCCGGTTGCTCTGGGTCGCGGCGGATCGGAGGTACCGTGCAGCAGGCTCGGCGTTTCGACGCGCGGCGTGAAGAAGCGCTGCCACGGCTCCGGGTGAGCGCGGCGCTGCTGCTGTGCTTGCTCGCGCTTGTCGCAGCTGCTTGCACGTTCTCACGTCCAGGCCCGGCACTCAGGCGACCCGTACGCGAACTCGTGGTCACGGCCAGCGCATACAATTCGACTGTGGCGCAGACCGACTCGGATCCGACCCTAACAGCTCATGGTGTCCGCCTCGCGCCAGGAATGCAGATCATCGCCGTTTCCCGAGATCTCGAAGCGATGGGGCTGCGGGCTGGGACGCGCGTTCAGATCGAGGGTCTGCCCGGAGTCTGGGCGGTCGCCGACCGCATGCCGAAACAGCGGCGACGCGCGATCGATGTCTATATGGGGCTCGATGTCGCTCGCGCCCGCGCCTTCGGGCGCCGCGAAGTAACGCTCCGCTGGCCGGTCGCGGCGGAGTGAAACCGGACAAGCGCGAGTCCGCCTCGAGAGCTTTCTACAAAATCGCGGCGCGCTTGGGCAGCGCTCCCTTTCTAAGGGGCGCATGAGTGGTGTTGTCGGCGTCGCTGCTCTGGCACGCGATTCGCACCTTGGCTCGCGCGCGGATCAACGCCCGCTGCCCACTCGCGGGGTCGCGAGCACCGCCGCGAAGCGGAGCTGCCTGAACGCCCCCCAACTAATGACTGGAACATGACATGAAGACTGATCCGAAAGTCGCAGTGCGACACCAAGCGAAGAAGAGCCCGCGAATCCCCCGCCGCGCGACCCGGCCCGCCCGCGCAAGCTCGAGCCGCTCGCCGGACGCCGTGGCGATGCTCCGGGCCGATCATGCGCGCGTGGCGACGCTGTTCGAGCGCTTCGACAAAGCGCGCGGCGACGACCGGAAAGAGAAGCTCGCTCTGCAGATCTGCGAGGAGCTCGAAATCCACATGCAGCTCGAGGAGCAGATCTTCTACCCCGCCGTTCGTGGGCCGATTGGCAACGAGGTGATGATGGACGAGGCGACCGTCGAACATCAAACCGCCAAAGACCTCATCAAGCAGATCCGCGGGAGGTCCCCTGGCGACAGCCTTTACGATGCCCGGGTCAAGGTTCTGGGCGAGTACATTCACCACCACGTGAAGGAAGAGCA
>JANNKN010000848.1:0-3887 GCA_031396315.1 Deltaproteobacteria bacterium | reverse complement strand
CACCTCGGCATCGATCTCTGCCCGTCGAGCGTGGTGCGGTTCTCGAACGAGAACATGCTCGTGCAGATCGAGGAGAACGTGCGCGAAGCGGACGTGTTCGTGATCCAGCCGTCGTGCGCGCCCGTCTCGGACGGCATCGTCGAGCTGCTGATCACGATCGACGCGCTGAAGCACGCGAGCGCAGGCCGCATCACCGCGGTGCTCCCCTATTTCCCGTATACGCGCTCCGACAAGAAGGATCGCCCGCGCATCTCGATCACTGCGCGGCTGATGGCCGACTTGTTACAGACCGCCGGCGCCGACCGCGTCGTCACCATGGATCTCCACTCGCCGCAGGTACAGGGCTTCTTCCGCATCCCGACCGACCAGCTGCAGGCTGCGCCGATTCTGTGCGATCACCTGCGCGCGACGCGCGACCTCTCGAACTACGTGCTGGTGGCCGGCGACGTCGGCGAGTCCAAGGAGATCGGCTCCTACGCGAACCGGCTGAATCTGCCGATCGCGATCGTCGACAAGCGCCGCTACGGCGACGACGAGAACGCGCGCGCGACGCACTTGATCGGCGACGTGGAGGGCAAGCACGCACTGATCATCGACGACGAGATCGCAACCGGCGGCACGCTGATGGAGGCGACGCAGTTCGTGCTCACGCGCGGTGCGCTCTCGGTCGAGGCGGCCTGCGTGCACGGCGTGCTCTCGGGCAAGGCGATCCCGCGCCTCGAGGCCTCGCCGCTGCGCTCGCTGATCGTGACCGACTCGCTGCCGCTCGCGCCGGAGAAGCGCATCGACAAGGTGCAGGTGCTGTCGGTCGCGCGGCTGTTCGCCGACGCGATCCGCGCGATCCACGACGGCAGCTCGATCTCGCGCCTGTTCCGCTGAGCGCCTCGCGCTAGTCGCCCCCGACCTCGGAGACGAGCAGTGAGCTCGCCTGCCCGCGTGGGCAGGCCTGCTCGCGCACGATCGCATCGATGCGCGCTTGCTGTGGCGCGCCAACCTCGCGGAATGCGAGCGCCCAGACGGCGTCGTCCACGGCGCGCAGCACCTCGGCCTGCACGACGAGCGGTACGTCGCCGCCGGCATGCAGAGCGAGCTGGAGACGGTCGCCCACCGCGAGCGCGCGGCGAGTCTCGACACTCAGCCCCCCCGACGAGAGATCTCTGCCGAGCAACACCAGTGGCGTGCCTGCACCGCGCGCGATCACGCGGCGGTCGTAGGGGATGCGGCTGCTCTCGCGGCGCTCCGGGAGGTCGGGCAGCGCGCTGCCGAAGCGGTCGTTCGCCCGCGCGAGCAGCGCACCGAGGGCGCGCGAGAGGCGCTGCTGTGCGCCGAACGGGAACGCGCGAAAGCGCAGGCCAACCTGGCAATGCCCAGTCGGTGCACCCGCGACGGAATCGGTCCAAGCGACCTCGGCGAACACCGGGTGGGGTAGCCGCCCACCGAGCCCGGAGGGGACCCAGAACCACGGTCGCCGATCGGCGGTCACGGGCTCCGAGAACCGCAGCCGCGCGCCGGTGAGCGAGAGATCGATCAGATCTCCAGCGCGACGCCGGAGCCCATCGCTCAGGGTGACCGTCAGGCTGACCGGAATGCGCAGCGCCAGCCGCCGCTCCGCGAGCGCGGACAGCAGCGACTCCTCGAGCTCATCGCGAGGCGCACCCATTCAACGTGAATCGGTCGCGCCGAGCGCGCGCTTGATCGGATCGTTCCTGGGCGCTTGCCGAGGCCCGCCAGCCTCAGGCGCTCAGCCCCTTCGCCAGCGCCGCGACCGCCTCGTCCACCGCGGCCTGCGCCTTCGGCGCCACGAGACCCATCGAGATGAAACCGTGGATCAGGCCCGCATAGCGCGTGAGCGAGGTCGAGACCCCTGCCTGCTGGAGCCGCTTCGCGTAGGCCTCGCCCTCGTCGCGCAGCGGATCGAACTCGGCCGTGCACATCCAGGCCGGCGGGAGGCCGGCCAGATCCTTGGCTCGCAGGGGCGACGCGTAGGGCTCGCGGCGCTGAGCCTCGCCCGCGACGTAATGAGCCCAGAACCACTTCATCGCCGAAGTGGTCAGCAAGTAGCCGTCGGCGTTCTGCGAGTAAGACGCGGTCGAGAAATCCGCATCGGTGACGGGATAAATCAGCAGCTGGAAACGGATCGCCGGGCCGGCCTTGTCGCGAGCCATCAGCGAAACCACCGCGGACAGATTGCCGCCCGCGCTGTCCCCACCGACCGCGAGCCGCTTCGCATCGGCGCCGAGGCTCCCCGCATTCGCGGCAACCCACTCGAGGGCTGCATAACAATCGTTCGGCGCCGCCGGATAGCGATGCTCGGGCGCGAGGCGGTAATCGACCGAGACCACGACGCAGCCGGCGCCCTGCGCGAACTCGCGGCAAGTGGCGTCGTAGGAATCGAGGCTGCCGATCACCCAGCCGCCGCCGTGGAAGTACAGGAGAATTGGCTTCACACCGGCGCCGTGAGGCTGATAAACGCGTACGGGAATCTCGCCGGCGGGGCCCGGGATCGTGCGGTCCTCGACGCTCGCGATCTCGATCTGCTTGCGAGGCAGCGGGAGGTTGTCGAATACCTTGCGCGCTTCCGCAGGCGGCAGCGCGTCGAGTGCGGGCCCACCGGCCGCCGCCATGGCATCGAGCAGGGCCTTGATTGCGGGATCGAGCGCCATCGCGAGGTCTCCTCGTACGAAGCGCGCACGCTACCGCAGCCCCGTCGCGCCGTAGCAGCTCGGGCTAGCGTGCACTCTCCGAACGGGAGGTTCGCGTGGCGCAGTATCTGACGGTCGCAGAGGCGATTCCGCTAAAGGGCCTGCGTCTCGTGCTGACGCGCGGCGTGCCGGGGCCGTGGGGCGAGGCCGCCAAGGCGATCCTGCACGTGAAGCGGATTCCGTACGCGAAGGTCGCGCAAGTTGCCGGCGAGAACGACGACGCGCTGATCCGCTGGACCGGCGCCGCGAACGCACCTACCGCGATTTACGAAGACGAGGCCCCGCGCAGCGAGCGGCACGCGATCCTGTTCCTGGCCGAGAGGCTTGCCCCGAACCCGCCGCTGCTCCCACGCGACCCCGAACAGCGCGCGCTCTGCCTCGGGCTCGCGAACGAGATCGCCGGCGAGCTCGGCTTTGGTTGGTGTCGGCGCCTGATGCTCCTCCAGCTGAGTGACGCGACGCCGCCGCCACTACGCAAAATGGTGGAGACGCTGAACGCGCGCTACGCGTCGCCCGATTTCCCGCCCGCGCGCGCCGCCGAGCGCTGCGCCGAGATCCTGCGCGCCCTCGCGAAGCGGCTGCACGCCCAACGCGCCCGCGCCAGCGATTACCTGTTAGGCGATGCGCTCAGCGTTGCGGATCTGTACTGGGCCACGTTCGCCGTGATGCTTCAGCCGCTGCCGGAGGCGAAGTGCCCAATGGCTCCGACGCAGCGCGCGATGTACACCGTGCGCGATCCCGTCCTCCGCGCCGCGCTCGACCCGATCCTGCTCGAACACCGCGACCGCATCTACGAGCGTCATCTCGAGCTGCCCGTCGACTGTTAGGCGGCGCTGGGCCCGCGCAGCCTGCGAGCCGTCGCGATGCTCGCGAGCCCGGCGACGCTCACCACTGCGAAGCCCGCGAGCAGCGCGACTGGCGCCGCGCCGAGCACCAGCGGCTGATGGGCGAGGAATTCGCCGCACAGCGCGGTGCTCGCCGCCATGCTGAGCGCGTCCGTAATACCCAACGCCGCACCGATCGCACCCTCATTGCCGAGACGACTGCTGCGCATCGCAGCCGCAGTCGCGGCTTGATATGCGATGCCCATCCCGAGCCCCGTCGTCGCCCAGCCTGCGAGCGCCGCACCGATCGACACTTCCCCTACCAGCGCCAGTGCGACGACCGCGATCCCCGCGACCAGCA
>JANNKN010000832.1:0-5927 GCA_031396315.1 Deltaproteobacteria bacterium | reverse complement strand
CCGCCCGTGAGCTTGTGCATCGTCATCGCGTACGACGCCGTGACGAGCGGGTGGCGCGTGTTGTGATTGGTGGCGGCGGTGGCGATGCCGATCTCGCGCGAGACGGCGCCGACCGCACCGGAGATCGTCGCAGCCTCCTTGATGTTGAAGCGCTCCGAGATGAAGCACGCGCCGATGCCGAGCGCCTCGGCCTGCTGCACCTCCTCGATCAGCTCGCGCGGTGAGCCGGGCTGTCCCGCGAGTGTGTAGAAGCCGAGCTCGTTCATCTGCGTCATCTCGTCTCTCCGTTCGTCTTTGCTCGCGCTCGTACGCACCGGGGTCAGACCCCGGTGCGTACGAATCAACCGAGGAACTCGGCGGAGCCGAGGTCGAGTGCGTGGCGGGCGTGGCGGCTCGCCATCGCGGTGAACATGTCGTTGCCGCGCGCGGTCTCTTGCACGAGCACCGAGGCGATCACCGTCACCGCGAAGCCCGCGAACGCGCCGCGGCGGTAGTCGCTCCAGCACTGCTCCCACGCGTAGTCGCGCACGCCTTGCGCGCACAGCGCATCGTAGTACGCGCGCACCAACTCGCGCTCGATCGGGCGCCTCACTTCGGGGAGCAGGGAGGCGCCGAGGAAGTACGCAACGTCGGAGAGCGGCGAGCCGAGCACGAGGCTCTGCCAATCCACCACCGAAACCCGCGGCGGAGACGTGCGCGCGTCGATCAGCAGGTTGTCGAGCCGATAGTCGATGTGCACGAGCGACCAGGGCTCGGCGGGATAGGCGTGCGGGGGTCCGTTCGACTTCGCGACCGCGGCGATGATCTCCTGCTCGTCGCGCGCGAGCCGCGGCGAGAAGCGCGCCAGGAATGCGGGAAGCATCTGCGCGTACAGCTCGCGCCCTTGCGCGGCGCCATGGGCGCTCGGCTCCGTGAGCAGCGCGCGCCCGCGCAGCGAGTCGTCCATCCAGCTCGGTCCGTGCAGCTTTGCCAGCTCGCACAGCGCTGCGCGCGCTACTTCGGGCGAGCAGCCCGCGAGCTGATCGCCCTGCGTCGCGGGCGCCATGTCCTCGAGGATCAGCGCGAACTCCGGGCCTTCCCCGACGATCTCGGCCCAATGACAACGCGGCTTCGCAATCGGAATGCGCGCTGCGAGCTCTCGGTAGAAGTAGACCTCGCGCGCGTAGTTGCGTAGCTGAACGCCCGTCTGGCTCGAGAGCGCGTCGAGCGACGGGAACTTGCCGACGAGCGTGCGCGGCGCGCCAGCGGCGTCGCCCGCGTACGCGAGCGTGAAGCGCACGCAGCGGCCGATCTGTCCCGTGCCCACGTTCTTTGCGTCGAAGCCCGCGACGCGCACGCCCGGGTGCCCGCTCGCGCGCAGCAGCTCGGTGAAGAACTCGGCAGTGATCGTCTCGGGCGTGGGGATCGCGGGCGAGTTCGCGCTCGGCATCCCGGTTTCTAGCCCAGCCGCGCGGCGCGGCGTGCAGCTGGCGTAAGCTGCACGAGTCGCAGCCAGAAGGAGCCGCCATGATCCTCGACCGACTCGATCCGACCGCCGCTGAGTTCGCACGTGCCACGGGCTGGGAGCTGAAGCCAGAGGGCGCGTGCCGAGGCGAAGTGTGCATCCCCCTCCCGAAGGGCTCGCAGCGCGGCGACGGGCGCGTGAACGTGGCCTCGGTCGCCGGCGCCCTCGACATGGCGCTCGTCGCGAGCGACGCGCACAAACTTTGGGCGCTCGGCCCGAGGTCTGGCGGGCGCGCGCTCAGCACCGCCGTCGTTCCAGACATCACGCTGCCGGATCGCGACGGCAATCCGTTCCGATTGGGCTCGCTCAAGGGCACGAAAGTTTTCATGTGCGCCTGGGCGAGCTGGTGAGGCTGCCGCATGGACCTGCCCGTGTGGCAGGCAGTGCGCAACGAGCTCCGGCCGCTCGGGCTCGAGATCGTCACGGTCGCGATGGACACGAACGTCGCATCCGCCCATCCATTCATCGACGCCGCGAAGACGACCTACCCGCAGCTGCTCGACCCTGAGCACTCGTTAGGGGCGCTGCTCGGCATCATCAACGTGCCGATGGGCGTGTGGATCGACGAGGAGGGCATCCTCGTGCGCCCCGCCGAGCCCGCCTTCGCGCCGCGCGAGCGCGGCTACGGCGACGTCGACCTACCCGAGGGCACGCCGCAGCGCATGAAGGACATGCTCGCCGAGGCCGCGAAGCTCGATGTCGACCTGCAGGCGACGGTGAGGATGCTGCGCGACTGGGTGCGCAACGGAAAGAAGAGCCAGTACGCCCTAACACCTGACGAAGTGATCAAACGCTCGGCGCCGCGTCCGCAGGAAGTGTCGCTGGCCGCCGCGAACTTCGAGCTGGGACAGCACCTGCACCGCACCGGGCGCGAGGCCGACGCGCGTCCGTTCTTCCGCGCAGCGCATCGCCTGCAACCTGAGAACTGGACGTACAAGCGGCAAGCCTGGTCGATGGTGGACCCAATGCAGGGCCCGAGCGAGTACTACGACAGCGACTGGCTGAGCGACGTGCGCAAGATCGGCGCGAAGAATTACTACGCGAAGGTGGAGGCTTAGGAGCGGGGCGCGCATCGAAGACTCGCGCGGGCTGGGTGCCCGCGGCTCGGGACGGGGGCCGGCTGCGGCGAATGGCTCCTCGGGGCCTGGGCATTGCGCGCATCGCAAAGCCTCGCGCGGCGCTATGTAGCGAGGGCTTCTGTTGGGCCCCTCGTCCGCTTGATTTCGCCTCCGCCGGCCCCCGTCCCGAGCCGCGAGCGCGAATCGCGGAGTGCGTCGGAGTCTGCCTGCCACCCTGCTCTGCGTGAGGAAGTGGTGAATCCAGCGGCCCGTCGAGGGCCGCTGGATTCATTTCGCTGCGAGGCTTGTCATGCGTTCAGGCGATAGACGCCGGCCGCCGTGTCGTGGAACAGCGCGTTCTTCTCGCTCTCGCTGAACGGTGCCGCGATGCGCTTGAACGAGTTCCACAGCACCCGATAACTGCAGCTCACGCGATCCATCGGGAAGTTGCTCTCGAACATGCAGCGCTGCGGGCCGAAGCGGTCGATGGCGTGCAGGTACCAGTCGCGCGTGGCGGCGGCGACTTCCTCGGAGCCGGGCGGCTTCGGTCGGCCCTCGAAGTCCCAGTTATTCATCGACATCAGCAGGCCGCCGATCTTCGCGACGACGTTTTCGCAGCGCGCGAGCTCGTCCACGTCGCGCTTCCACTGGGCGAAGATCTCGGCGCGTTTGCCCACGTAGGGGCCGATGCCGAGCGGGCCACCGAAGTGATCGAACACGATCGTCGTGTTCGGGAAGGCGCGGGCGAGGGCGGTGAGCTCGGGGATCTGGTGGTGGTAGAGCCACGCGTCGAACGAGAGGCCGCGCTTCTCGAGCTCGGCGAAGCCGCGGCGGAAGGCCGCGTCGCCTAACAGTCCAGCCGGGGGTGCGGTGTGCGAGCGGCGGATTTCCGGGTTCGGGTCGAAGGCGGAGGCGTGGCGGATGCCGCGAAAGCGATTCGGGCTTGCGGCGATGTGCGCGTCGAGCAATCGCGGCACGTCGGCGCCGCGCGTGAGATCGGCGCGGCTCACGATGCCGGCGCAGGCGCGCACCGGGCCGTAGTCGCCGCTCGCGCTCATCGCGGCTACGCCCTGCACGAACTCGGTTTCGCCCACGAAGCGCAGCGCCTCATCGCCGTCCGCGCGGTAGAACGCGGCGCACTCGACGAAGACGGTGCTCACGACGCGGTGTCCCCCGAACTCGGCGAGCAGCTCGTCGAGCAGGAAGCGCTCGCCGTGGCTCGGGCGGTCCCAGAGGTGGTGGTGCGGGTCGCAGATGGCGCGATCCGGATCGAGGACGTCTTCCTGGAGCTGAGAAAGCCAGTTCAGGTCGCCGGGCATCGCGTTCCTCCTCGAGCGGGTGGACACTAGGACAGCCCACGCACGAGGAGGGCGATCGTGACTGCCAAAGCCTGGCTCTCCGCGTCGCTGTTGCTGGTCGCGTGCGGCGCGCCGCCTCCCGTCGAAGCACCGACCGCGCTGCGTCTCGTCTCGCTCTTCTCTGCCGAGCGCGTCGATGCGCGAACCGCGGCATCGACGGTTCCGGCGCGCACGGAGCTGCGCTTCACGGGCGCGCAGCCCGCGAAGTTCGCGGCGGGCCCGGGCGTGACCGCGCTCGCGGTGCGGGCCGGCAAGCTCACGGGCCGCACGACGACGGACACCGCAGCGCTCCGCGTCTTCCTGCCGTCCGCGGCGCCCGGTGGTGATTTCGTGTACGCGGTCGAGCTGCGCGTACGTGCTTCCGCGGGCCGCGCGCTCGCCGTGAACCTGCGCGAGAGCGGCGCAGCAGGCGACCCATTCGCGAGCCCGCCGGCTGACTGGCCCCTGTTCGGTCCGCTCGTGCCCGGCGCCGCGCTGCGCACGTACACGCTCGAGCCTTTGGGACGCATGCCGTCGCAGCGCGCGCAGGAAATTCTGATCGCGCCCACGGACGTCGCGGGCGCGAGCTTCGAGATCGAATCGGTGCGCGTGATCCTCGCGAAGGAGCACGTCGCAAGCGTGCCGTCGGGCCCCGGCTGGCAAGCTCTCGCCGAGATCTACCGTGAGACGCTCGTCGCGCGCGCGCCTGAGACGTTGCGCTTCCCGGCCCAGCTGCCGTCGAACGCGTGGCTGGACATCGCGCTGGGCATGGTCGAGGACGACGCGCTCCGCTTTCGCATCGTCGTGCGCGCAGGCGGGAGCGAGACCACCGTCTTGGAGCGCACCGTCACGCAGCCGCAGCGTTGGGAGCCGCAGCGCGTCGACTTGACGCGCTGGGCCGGCCAGCCGGTAGAGCTCGCGCTGGCGCTCGAGTCCGAGCGTCCCGGCGCGATCGGCTTCTGGGGCGCCCCGGTCGTGCGCAGCACGGCGCCCCGCGCGCCGCTGCGCGGCGTGATCGTGATCCTCGCCGATACGCTGCGCCGCGATCACCTCGATTGTTATGGCTACGCGCGCGAGACCGCGCCCGCGCTCTCGCGCATGGCGAGCGAGGGCACGCTGTTCCGCGAGGCGATCTCCCAGGCGGCCTGGACCAAGGTGTCGGTCCCGTCGCTCATGCTCTCGCTGGTTCCGAGCTCGCACGGCGTGCGTAGCTTCGCGGACCGCTTGCCCGACGAGGCCAGCACCCTCGCGGAAGCGTTTCGCGCGGCGGGCTTCGCCTCCCTCGGGCTCTCCTCGAACATCTTCGTCGGCAAGCTCACGCACCTCGAGCAGGGCTTCGAGGAGTTTCACGAAGCGGCCTCGCTGTCGGGCGATCCGGGCTCCAGCAAGACCGCACGGGAGCAGGTGGATCGCCTGCTGCCATGGCTCGACGCGCACCGCGACGTGCCATTCTTCGCGTACCTGCACGTCACCGATCCGCACAGCCCGTACCGCCCGACGCCCCCTTACGACACGCGCTTTGCGAGCGCCGAGCACGGCGCGCGTCACGATCGCGAGCAGGCGGAGCTGCGCAAGCACATTGCGCACCCACTGATGCGCGCGTTCGGGATGCCGATCGCGAGTGAATTCGCGGCAGCGAAGATCGAGCCTGGGCCCTACCTCGACGTCGACCGCGCTTGGTACGACGGCTCGATCCGCGCGATGGACGCCGAGCTGGCGCGCGTTTTCGAGCGGGTGCGCGAGCTCGGGCTCGCCGAGAGCACGCTCGTGGTGTTCACCTCCGATCACGGCGAGGAATTCCTCGAGCACGGCGCGACCTTCCATGGCCGCAGCGTCTACGGCGAGGTCACGCAGGTGCCGCTCGTGTTCTGGGGCGCGGGCGTCCCGGCCGGACAGATCGTCGAACAGACGGTGCAGAGCATCGACGTGATGCCGACGCTGCTCGAACTGGCCGCGGTAACGACCCCCGCACCCCTGCAAGGTCGCAGCCTCGCGCCGCTCCTGACGGACGGACCGAGCGCGAGCGCG
>JANNKN010000413.1:0-3397 GCA_031396315.1 Deltaproteobacteria bacterium | reverse complement strand
GCCGCCGCCGCTCGCGGCTTCGCTCGCGGGTTCGCGCGCGCGCGCCATCATCACGCTGCGCGCGGGCGATCTTCCGCCGCGAGACCTAACAGGTGCGGAGTGGCACTTCGTCGCGGACGGGGACGCGCTCGCGGAGCTGCTCGAGCGCGCACTCGCGAGCGGCGCTCGCCCGAGCGCGGTCTCCGTGAGCGCAGCGCTGCCGACGCACGCCGTGCGCCGAATGGCTGCGAAGCTCGCGGAGCTTGGCTGCGCGGAAGTGCCGCTCGTGCTCCGGCATCGCAGCGACCCGTTCGCAGGCGAGGAGGCCGCGCTGCTCGCGGCGGCCACCGATCTCGGCGCAGCGCTCTGCGACGGCCTCGGCGACGCGGTCGTGCTGGGCGGGCTCGGCTCGCTCTCGCGGGATGTCGCACTCGCCTACCGCATCCTGCAGGGCGCTCGGCAGCGCACCTCATGGACCGAGTTCATCTCGTGTCCGAGCTGCGGGCGCACGCTCTTCGATCTCGAGGAGACGACCGCGCGCATCAAGCAGCGCACCGCGCACCTGGCGGGCCTCAAGATCGCCGTGATGGGCTGCATCGTGAACGGTCCCGGCGAGATGGCCGACGCGGATTTCGGCTACGTCGGCTCCGGGCCCGGCAAAGTGAATCTCTACGTCGGCCACGCCTGCGTCGTGCGCAACGTGCCCGAAGGCGACGCGCCCGAGCAGCTCGTGCGGCTGATCAAGGAGCACGGTCGCTGGGCGGAGCCCCGTGCCTAGCAAGCGCCGCTCTGTGCGGCGCGCGCAGCGAGCCACGGGCGAGCGAAGTCGAACAGTGGCCTCGGTGTGCGGTGCCCTCGGCTGCATTCGTTCGCGCACCCGACGCGTCACTAGCCGCGCGCTCGCTAGACGCTCACCTCGTCGCCGCTGCCCAGGTCGAACTCGATCTCGTGGGGCTCGTCGGGCTCCGGTGCCTCGTCGGCATCGCCAGGCGCGGGCGCATCCGGGTCGGCCGGGGGAGGCGCTGCGACATTGGGCAGGTCATCCGCGAACAAGCGCGCCTGCGAGAGCATCTCCACGGAACGGCTGTCCGCGAGCACCTCGTGGCGTTCGCCCACGATCGCGACCACGCCGATCAGCGCGAGGCCGACGACGAGCGCGCCTTCCGCGCCGCCGAGCGCGCCGCCGAGCAGGCGATCGAGCAGGCCGAGCCCCGTCGCGTGCACGCGTTTGCGCACGAAGCCCCCGATCGCGACGACCACGAACGCCGCGGCGAGCCCGACCAGCGCGCCGCCGACGATGTGCGCTTGCCGGTTCGACAGCGACACCTCGAACGGCGCGTTCGCGAGCAGCCACGCGGTCGCGGGCACCGTCCACAGCTTCACCGCGACGAACGCGGCGGCCAGCGCGCCGACCGAGAAGGCTTCGCGCAGGAGCCCGATCCAAAGGCCGCGGAGTGTCGCGATCACGATCACGCCGAGCGCGACGCGATCGATCCAGCCGAGCTCGCCAAAGGTGCGAAACCAGTCGCTGTCGGTGAGAGCTTCCACGCGCGGCGCAGTCTATCAGGGAGTTGGCGGGGCTCGACCGGCGAGCCCACTCGCTTTGCGGGAGGTGTGCAGCGCGAGCGGCGGGCGCGCGGCTCGCGCGTACAATGTCACGCCCATGTACGACGTGATCCTCATCGGTGGCGGCCACAACGCACTCACGGCGGCGGCCTATCTCGCGCGCGCAGGTCTGCGCACGATCGTGTTGGAAAGGCGCGAGATTCTAGGCGGCGCGTGCGTGACCGAGGCGCTCTGGCCCGGCTACAAGATTTCGCGCGCGGCCTATGTCGCGGGCCTGCTGCGCCCCGCGATCGTCGATGAGCTCGGTCTACTGCGGCGCGGCCTGACGCTGCTTCCGCGTCGGCCGTCGTCTTACACGCCCGATGCGAATGGCCCCGGGCTACTGCTCGGCCCCGACCAGGCCGCGTCGCTCGCGCAGATTCGGCACTACTCACCGCGCGACGCCGAGCGCTATCCGAAGTACGAGCGCGTGATCGATCGCGCGGCGCGCGTGATCGAGCCGCTGCTGGATGCGCCGCCCTTCGACCCCGCGCATCCGCGGCTCGGCGATCTCGCGCCGCTGCTGCGCGCGCTGCGCGCCGGCGTCGGGTTGCGCACGGATCTCACCGCCGCGCTCTCGCTCGTGCTCGGCTCCGCGACGAATGGGATCACGAGCTGGTTCGAGAGCGAGCCGCTGCGCTCGACGCTCGCGACGGATGCGCTGATCGGAGCGCATGCGGGCCCGTCGACGCCCGGCACGGGTTACGTGCTGTTCCACCACCTCATGGGTGACACCGGCGGCGCGCGCGGCGTGTGGGCCTACGTGCAGGGGGGCATGGGCATGCTCTCCGAAGCGATCGCAGACGCGGCGCGCGAGGCGGGTGCGGAAATCCGCACGAACGCCGAGGTGAGCCGGATCGGAGTTCGCGCGGGTCGCGCTTGCGCGGTCGAGCTCGCGGATGGCAGCGCACTCGAAGCGCGCGCGATCGTGTCGAGCGCCGACCCGCTGCGCACGCTCGAGCTGTTAGGGCGAGACGCGGCACCGGCCGACTGGGCGCAGGCGATCGACGCGCTCGACTTCCGCAGCCCGGTCATGAAGATCAACCTCGCGCTCGACTCGCTGCCGGTGTTCCCGGCTTGCCCCGAT
The DNA here is from genome assembly GCA_031396315.1 of Deltaproteobacteria bacterium. GTDB lineage: Bacteria > Myxococcota_A > UBA9160 > UBA9160 > UBA6930 > VGRF01. The sequence continues at coordinate 726 of JANNKN010000413.1, read as the reverse complement.
GCGCGCGAGCCTGGGCCGTGGCACCAGGGCACGATCCATCTCGGTGCTGCGACGATCGCCGAGCTCGACGCGTCGTTCGCCGCCGCCGAGCGCGGCGAGCTGCCCGAGCGGCCGATGATCGAGCTCACGCTGCCGAGTGCGGTGGATCCGACGCTCGCGCCGAAGGGGAATTACGTCGCGTCGCTGTTCGTGCAGCACGTTCCGCCGAGCGCACCCGCGGCGTTTTGGGAGAAGGAGCGCGAGCGCTTCGCCGATCGCGTGCTGGCGTGCATCGACGAGCTCTCGCCGGGCTTCTCGGGCCGTGTGTTGCATCGCGACGTGCTCGCGCCGCCGGATCTCGAGCGCGTGTTCGCCCTCAGTGGCGGCAACATCTTTCACGGCGCGATGACGCTCGATCGCCTCGGTCCCCTGCGCCCAGTCCCGGGCTGGGCGCGCTACGCGACGCCGCTACCGGGGCTGTTCATGTGCGGCGCCGGTACGCATCCCGGCGGCGGCGTCATGGGAGCTTGCGGCCGCAACGCGGCGCGCGTGATTGCGGCGGCGTTGCGCGGGTAAGACGTGTGGGTGCGGGGTACGCCGCGGCAGTGGGGCCGGGGGCGCGCTCCGGCCGCTGGCTCGCCGGTGGCCCCTCGCTGAGGTGTCCAGGCGCGCGGCGGAGAGCGCGATGCTTCGAGGCATTGCCTGCATGGAGTTCGGGGCCGGGCTGCGCTTGATGCGGCCTCCGCC
>JANNKN010000700.1:0-8400 GCA_031396315.1 Deltaproteobacteria bacterium | reverse complement strand
GGTTCCCGCCCGGGAGGAACGCGAAGAACTTCCCCGACGCCGGATGCTGGCCGCCCGCTTCGACGTTGCGCGCGAGCCGCGCGAACGCCTCCGCGATCCCGATCGGCTCGTCGCGGATCGCGAGCTCGGCGTCGATCACCGGCGCGTCCGCCAGCACCGGCGGCCCGTGCTCGATCGCCGCGAGCTGCTGCTCCCCGTAAGCGAACGCTGCGCTCGAGAGCTCGCGCCGACGCAGGACATCCGCTGTCAACGGCGCCGCTTCGGCCTCGAGCGCGCGTAGGCGCTCGTGCAGCTCACTCACGCAATCAGCCCGGCGCGGACCTCGAGCAGCGCCGCGCGCACGCGTCGGAGCTGCACGAGGGGATCGGAGCCGAGCGCGAGATCGAGCTGCGGAGCATCGAGCGCCTTCTCCACGCCGAGCTCGCGCAGCTTCTTCTTGGCGCCTTCGATCGTGAAGCGCTCGACGTAGAGCAAGCGCTTGATCAGCTCGACGATCTCGATGTCGCGCGCGCGATACAGGCGCTGCTTGGAACGCGACTTCGCCGGCGCCATCCAGCGAAACTCGCCTTCCCAGTAGCGCAGCACATACGGCTTGATGCCCGTCAGCTCCGAAACTTCGCCGATGCGGTAATACCGCTTGTCGAGCGCCTGCCCCGCCGCCGTACGACTCGCCGCCTTCCGAGCCGAGCGCCGCGCCATCGTCACCCCCCGCCGATGCACGGTTATATCACGCCGCCACATTCCTCCGTCGCAGAACTCGCATGCACTGCGCACGAATCGTCCGTTCCGCAACGCATTCGGGCCCACAAAGGCGGCTTCACCCAGCGTTGCTGACGAGCTCCGTTCGCCTACGGCCCCTGGGCCGCCCCTAACACCCAGAGCCCACCGCGCGACCGGCGAGCGGATTCGCCCGACTGGCAAGGTGCGCAAGCCCGAGCGTCTTCGCGAGGGCGGGAGCGCGGAGCGGTCGTACGCGGCGCTTCGCCGCGCACAGCGAAGCCGTACTTCCCGTACGGCGAGCGCCGCGCAACGCCGCCAGGCGGGCGAAGACGCCACCGCGCGACCGGCGAGCGGATTCGCCCGGCTGGCAAGGCGCGCAAGCGAAGCCGTACTTCCCGTACGGCGAGCGCCGCGCAACGCCGCCAGGCGGGCGAAGACGCCGCCGGTCAGTCGTCGAGATCGTCGTCGGTGCCCGGGGGCTGATCGTTCAGAATGTTTTTCAGCACGAGGCTCGGCTTGAAGGTAAGCACGCGCCGCGCGGCGAGGCGGATCTCTTCGCCGGTCTGCGGGTTTCGCCCCTTGCGCGCGTTCTTCTCGCGCACGACGAAGTTGCCGAAGCCGGAGATCTTCACCTTCTCGCCGTCGGAGAGGGTGTCCTTGATGATGTCGAACACGCGCTCTACCAGCTCGGCGGACTCCTTCTTCGAGAAGCCCACACGCTCGTAGATCTGCTCCACGATTTCGGCCTTCGTCACGGCTTGGTCTCCTCGCTCCGCTAGCGGAGCTCGCCTCCAAAATCTTGCCTCAACGCGGCGACCACGCGCTCGGTGGTCTTCGCGATTTCCTGCTCGGTGAGCGTGCGATCGGTGCGCTGGAAGACGAGCCGAAACGCAAGGCTCAGCTTGCCTTCCGGGACGCCTTTCCCGTCGTATCGATCGAACACGCTGGCCGACGTGAGCGCCGCGCCCGCGAGTCTGCGGATCGCCTCGAGCACGGCGCCAGCCGCCACGTCGCGCGGCAGCAACACCGCGAGGTCGCGCACGATACGCGGGTGCTTCGAGACTTCGCGATAGCGCAGCGGCGGCGTCCTCAGCGCGTCGAGCGCGTCGACGTCGATCACCACGAGCGCGGTCGGCACGTCGATCTCGTAGGCCGCAGCGCAGGCCGGGTGTAGCTCGCCGACGCGGACGACCGGACGCCCCGCGACCGAGAACGTGCCCGAAGCAGAAGGATGCAGGAACGGTTCGCACTCGCCGGCCGCGAAGGACGCGGGCTTCGCGAGATCCGCGAGCAAGCGCTCCGCGACGCCCTTAGCGTGGAAGAAGACCGGCGTCTCCGCACGATCCCACACGCTCGCCTCGCTCGCCGTGATCAGAACCGTCGCTTGCAGCGACTCGCGCGGGAGTTCCCCGGGCCGGCCGGGCGCGAACACGCGCCCGAGCTCGAAGACGCGCAGCGCGGAGGCCTGGCGCGCAAGGTTGTTACGGGCGATGCGCAGCACCGTGCCGACGAGCTGCGTGCGCAGCGTGTCCTGGCTCGCGTGAATCGGGTTGAGGATGCGCACGAACGCGCGGCGCGGGTCGTTCTCGGGAAGGCGCAGCGCGTCGTGCTCGCGCGCATCGACGCAGCTGAACGTCATCAGCTCGGTGAGCCCCGCACCGACCAGGCTCGCACGCACGGCGTCGAGCGTTGCGCGGCGCGGCGGCAACGTGACCCCGGAGAGCTGCGCGGGCGGAAGCGTCGCGGGGATCGCATCGTAGCCGTGAATGCGCGCGATCTCCTCGATCAGGTCCGCGGGGATCGCGAGGTCCGCGCGATGGCGCGGCAGCTTGCAGTGCAGCCCGGCGCCGCGCGGCTCGGCCGCGACGTCGATGCGCGCGAGCAACGCGATCATCTCCGCCGCGCTGAGCTGCGTGCCGAGCAAACGATTCACGCGCGCCGGCTCGAGCGCGATCTCGGCGGCGCGCGGCGCGGGATCCCCGCTTGCCTCGAGGATTCCGGGCGCGACGGTCCCACCCGCGAGCTCAGCCAGTAACAGCGCCGCGCGGTCTGCGGCGCGCTGTTGGCCATCCGGGTCGACGCTGCGCTCGAAGCGATAGCTGGCCTCGCTGTGGAGGCCGAGTCGCCGCGCCGTCTTGCGCACGCGCGACGGAGCGAAGTGCGCGCTCTCGAGCAGGAGGTTCGCGGTGCCTTCGTGCACCTCGCTCTCGGCTCCGCCCATCACGCCGGCGAGCGCGATCGCGCCGGAGTCGTCGGCGATCACGAGATCCGTGGCCTCGAGCGTGCGGTCCTGCCCGTCGAGCGTGCGCAGCTTCTCGCCCACCCGGGCCGTGCGCACGCGCACCGTCCCGCGCAGGCGATCGAGATCGAAAGCGTGAAGCGGCTGCCCCAGCTCGAGCATCACCAGGTTCGTGATGTCGACGACATTGCTGACGCTGCGCACGCCCGCGGCCTCGAGCTTCGCGGCCAGCCACGCGGGCGACGCGCCGACGCGCACACCGCGCACGACCCGGGCTACGTAGCGGTGGCAGCCCGCGGGCTCGTCGACTGCGACCGCGGCGTCGCGCGACGCGGCTGCGCCCGATTCCGTGGGTAGGGCCGGCGGCAGCCGCAGCGTGCCGCCGAACAGCGCCTTCACCTCGCGCGCGATGCCGAGCATCGACGCCCAGTCGCCGCGGTTCGGCGTCAGCTCGAAATCGAACACGACGTCGCCGACCCGTAACACCTCGGGCAGCGGCTTGCCGACCGGCGCACTCGCATCGAGCACGAGAATGCCTTCGTGGCCCTCGCCCAACCCGAGCTCGCGCGCCGAACAGATCATGCCGTTCGAGACGACGCCGCGAATTTTCGATTTCTTGATCCGCAGCCCGCCGGGCAGCGTCGCGTCGACGAGCGCGACGGGCACTTTCTGGCCAGCCGCCACGTTCGCTGCGCCGCACACGATCTCGAGGGGTTCGTTCTCCCCCACGTCGACGCGGCAGAGCGAGAGTTTGTCGGCGTCGGGATGCTTCTCGCGCGAGACGACGTAGCCGACGCGCACGCCTGACAAGTCCGGCCCAGTGCGCTCGACCGACTCGATCTCGATGCCTGCGGTGGTGAGGCGCTCTGCGAGCGCGTCCACCGGCGGAACGTCTATGTACTCCGCGAGCCAGCCAAGCGCGACGCGCATCAGAACTGCTCCAGCACGCGCACGTCGCCTTCGAACAACAGCTGGATGTTCGGGATCCCGAAATGATCCATGGCGGGCCGGTCGAGACTCATGCCGAATGCGAAGCCTTGATGCTCGTCCGGATCGATGCCGCAATTTCGCAGCACGTTCGGATGGATCATTCCGCAGCCGCCCCACTCGAGCCAGCGCTCGCCCCAGCGGAAGTCCATCTCGGCGCTCGGCTCGGTGAACGGGAAGAAGTGCGCGCGGAAGCGCAGCTCCGTCTCGGGGCCGAACAGGTGGCGTGCGAAGGCGTAGAGAGTGCCCTTGAGATCGCCGAACGTGATGTTCGGGCCGACGCAGAAGCCTTCGATCTGATGGAACATCGGGTAGTGCGTGGCATCGAGGTCGTGGCGATAGACGCGGCCCGTCGTGATGAAGCGGAACGGCGGCTGCTTTCCGGTCATGCCGCGGATCTGCACGTTCGACGTCTGCGTCCGTAACAAGTGTCCACCTTCGACGAAGAAGGTGTCCTGCGTGTCGCGGGCCGGATGATCGTCGGGAAAGTTGAGCGCGCCGAAGTTGTTCCAGTCCGTCTCGACTTCGGGTCCGTCCTCGACGGAGTAGCCGAGGCCCGCGAAGAACTGATGCATCGAGCGCTCGACGATGCTCACGGGATGCATGTGCCCGCGCGGCGGCGCGGCGCTCGGCAACGTCACGTCGATGCGCTGCTCTGCGAGCGCGGCGCCCTGCTCCGCCGCCGCCAGCGCGCCGTGCCGCGCGTCGGCCCAGCGCTCGATCTGCAGCTTCGCCCGGTTCGCGGCTGCACCGAGTGCCGCACGCTCGTCGGGCGGGAGCGCACCGAGCGTGCGCAGCACGCTCGACACGCTGCCTTTCTTGCCGAGGAAGCGTGCACGCAGCTCGACGAGGTCCTGCAGGGAGCGGGCCGCAGCGAGCACGGGCTCCGCTTCGCGCAGGATCGCGTCGAGCTCGCTGGCGGCGCCTGTCATCGCAGGGGCTAAGCGTTCGCCGCTGCGACCTTGGCGAGGTCCCCGAACGCCTTCGGATCGGCGATCGCGAGATCCGCGAGGTTCTTGCGGTCGAGCTCGACGCCCGCCTTCGAGAGCCCGTACACCAGCTTGCTGTACGTGAGGCCGTGCTCGCGAGCCGCCGCGTTGATGCGGGCGATCCACAGCTTTCGGAACTCCCGCTTGCGTTGCTTGCGGTCGCGGTAAGCGTACTTCCAGGCTCGCTCCACCGTCTCTTTGGCACGGCGCACGAGCTTGCTGCGCGCGCCCCAATAACCTTCTGCTCGGTCGAGGATTTTCTTGTGCCTGCGTCGCTTCGTGACGCCGCGCTTCACTCGGGACATCTTGTTCTCCTAGGATTCGTCGGCGGATCCAGCCGGTAGCTGAGCGCTGCGGCTGATCCGTTCGTTGCGTGGGATCGGCAATCAGGCGTACGGAATCAGCTGATCGACCTTCTTCGCATCCCCGGGCGCGAGTACGCCCTTCCTGCGCAGCTGGCGTTTCCGCTTGCTCGACTTCTTGGTGAGGATGTGGCGCTTGTTGCGCTTCTGGTACGTGAGCTTGCCGCTCGCCGTACGCTTGATGCGCTTCTTCGTGCCCTTGTGCGTCTTCATCTTCGGCATCGAATCAATTCTCCAATCGGCGCTTGGATGGCGCCGCTCGATCAGGCGTGGGTTTCGCTGGCGGGCTCCGCCGCTCCGCTGGCGGCCCGCTCCGCTTCTTCTGCGGCGGCCATGCGCGCCGCCTCCTGCTCGTCCGCGCGCCGCGCGGCTTCCGCCACTTCACGGTTCGGCACGAGCGTCATCGAGAGCGCACGCCCGAGCATCTGCGGGTTGCTCTCGACCGTAACAAGGTCCCCGAGCACGGCACGCACTTGGTCGAGCTTGTCGTAGCCCGCCTTGCGGTGCGCCATCTCGCGGCCCTTGAACATCACGGTGACTTTTACTTTGTCGCCTTCGATCAGAAACTTGCGCGCGTTCTTCAGCTTGAACTGGAGATCGTGCTCGTCGGTCGCCGGGCGCATCTTCACTTCCTTGAGCTGCGCCGTGCGCCCCTTGCCCTTCGCCTTGCCCGCTGCCGCCTTCTTCTTCTGTTCGTACTTGAACTTGCCGTAGTCCATGATGCGGCAGACGGGAGGCCGTGCGTTGGGCGAAACCTCGACGAGATCCAGCCCGGATTCCTGCGCCTTGGCGAGCGCATCTTCGGGTGTCATCACGCCGAGCTGCTCTCCTTCAGCGCCAATCACGAGGATCTCGCGCACTCGGATGCGCTCGTTCACGCGGGTCGTGTCCTTCTCGGCGATGCTCATACCCTCCTTCTTTCGGTCGCCACCCGTGACCAGAGCCCGGGCGGTTAGCTCTCGCGCCGCGCAACACGCGCGGCGAGATCGGTGACGAAGGCGTCTAGCGCCTGCGCCGCCGCGTTGCGTTCGCCCTTCGCGCGGAAGCGCGGGGTCACACTGCTCGCAGCTTGCTCTTGATCCCCGACGACGGCCATTACGGGGATCTTCATCAGCTCGGCTTCGCGAATCTTGTAGTTCAACTTCTCGGAGCGGTCGTCGAGCGAGACGCGCAGGCCGGCGGCCATCAGCGAATCTCGCACCTTCGTCGCGTACTCGTGGTGGCGATCCGCGATCGGCAGCACCACCACTTGCTCGGGCGCGAGCCAGAGCGGGAAATCGCCACCCGTGTGCTCGATGTAGAGCGCGATGAAGCGCTCGAGCGAGCCGAGCACCGCGCGATGCAGCATTGCGGGCTGGTGCTCCTTGCCGTCGCGCCCGATGTAGCGAAGGGCAAAGCGACCGGGCATGCCCATGTCCATCTGCAGGGTGCCGAGCGTCCAAGCGCGGCCGATCGTGTCGCGCACGTCGATCTCGATCTTCGGGCCGTAGAACGCCGCTTCGCCCGGCTTGATCGCGCAGGCGAAGCCCGCGTTCTCGACCGCGGCGATCAGTTGCCGCTGCGCGAGCTCCCAGTCCGCGGCGTCGCCGATGGTGCCGGCGGCAGGCCGCGTCGAGACGGCGTAGGCCACGCTGGAGGCGAGTCCGAGCGACGTGTAGATCTCGCGCACCATCTCGAAGAAGCGGTGTGCCTCCGCTTCGACCTGCTCGGGTTCGCAGTAGATGTGCGCGTCGTCTTGCGCGAACGAGCGCACGCGCGCGAGGCCGGTCAGCGTGCCGCTGCGCTCATTGCGATGCAGGCGCGAGAACTCGGCGAAGCGCAGCGGCAGATCGCGGTAGCTGCGCTTCTCGAGCCCGAACAGGTGGCAATGGCCGGGGCAGTTCATCGCCTTCACGCCGAGCTCTTCGCCCTCGTCGGCGCCCGCGAACCAGAACATGTCCTCCCGGAAATTGTCGTAGTGGCCGGAGGTCTTGAACAGCTCGGCGCGGAATAGCTGCGGCGCCATCACTTCCTGATAACCGTACTTCGGGTAGAGCGAGCGCACGAAGCCGACCAAGCCGTTGTAGAGCGCCATGCCGCGGGGCAGCCAGAACGGCGCACCCGGCGAGAGCGGATCGAGGTGAAACAGCTTGAGCTGCGTGCCGAGCCGGCGATGGTCCCGCGCCTTCGCCAGCTCGACCGCGGCGAGATGCTCGTCGAGCGCCTTCTGCGAGGCGAAGGCCGTGCCGTAAATGCGCTGCAGCATCGGATTGCGCTCGTCGCCGCGCCAATAATTACCGGACGACTCGAGCAGCTTCACGGCGCCGATCTGTTTCGTGTGCTGGACGTGCGGCCCGCGGCAGAGATCGGCGAAGGACCCGTGGCGGAAGATCGTGATCTCCTCGCCCTCCGGAATGTCGCCCAGCCGCGAGAGCTTCAGCTCCTCGCCGAGCGACGCAAACAGCGCGCGCGCCTGCTCGCGCGTCACGACTTCCCGGCTGAAGGCGGCGCCTTCGGCCAGGATGCGCCGCATCTCCGCTTCGATCTTCGCGAGGTCGTCGGGCGTGAACGGGCGCGCGACCTGGAAGTCGTATTGAAACTTTTCGCTGTGGTCGGCGCGGCCGGCATCGACCTGAGCTTCGGGGAAGAGGCGCTTCACGGCATCGGCCATCACGTGCTCGGCCGAGTGGCGGATCACTTCGCCTGCCTGCGGGTCGCGATCGGTGACGATCTGGAGCGCGACATCGCGCGTGAGGCGCACGCGCAGATCGACGAGCTTGCCGTCGATGCGCCCCGCGAGCGCGGCCTTTGCCAGCCCGGGCCCGATCAGCGCCGCCACGTCGAGGACGCTCGCGCCCGAAGGCACCGCCAGCTTTCGACCGTCGGGAAGTCCGACCTCGATGGAGCTCATGAACGGTGGAGAATCGGAAGCGGCATTCGAAAGGCTCGTGCTTCTCGCGCTGACGACCGCGACCTCGACGAGGCCAGCGGTGAAAAATGGTAGACACGGGCGGGCTCGAACCGCCGACCTCCGCCATGTCAAGGCGGCGCTCTAACCAACTGAGCTACGTGTCTGAAGATCCCCTAAGAAGGCGATTTCAATACCGTTTTGGGCTTGGGGTGT
>JANNKN010000686.1:0-2901 GCA_031396315.1 Deltaproteobacteria bacterium | reverse complement strand
TCTCCACCGCCGCGGCCGAGGCCGATTCGCGCGGGGCGAATGAGGCGCTGCGCGCGCTCGAGCGCGAGCGCGAGCAGCACAGCACGCAGCTCGTGGATCTGCTGACGCGCATCGCGCGGGCAGAGGACCGTCTCGGCGCACTCGCGGATCGCCGTGCGGAGATCGAGCAGCGCCTGCGCAGTACGGACGAGCAGCTCGAAGTGCAGCAGAGCGAGGCGAGCAGTACCGACCAGGAGCAGCGCACGCTCGAAGAGGGCCTGCGCAACCTGCTCGCCGAGCGCGACCGCGTGATGGGCGCGCTGCGCGACGCGCTCGCGCGCCAGGAGCAAGCCGTCGTCGAGGCGCGTCGCGCGAGCGAAGATGTGCGGGCACGCCGCGAGCTGCTCTCGGTGCGGCGCGAACGGCTGTCGTCGCTACGCGAGATCCTCGATCGCAAGGAAGATCTCTCGGCGGGCGTACGCCACCTGATGGCGCTCGGCGGCGAGGAGCGCGAGCGCTACGGCCTGCGCGGCCTCGTGCGCGACGCATTCGATGTGCCCGCCGATCTCGAGCGCGCGGTCGAAGCGGTGCTCGCGGATCGCGCGGAGGGCGCAGTGCTCGCGAGCGGCGGCGACGCCGATGCGGCGCTCGAAGCGCTGCGCCGCGCGGACGCGGGCCGCGGCGTGTTGGTGGTCGATCGCGAGCCGAACGAGATCGCGAGCGGGTTCGTGCCGCTCGGCGAACCGCTGCTCGCGCAAGTCGGTCTGCGCCCCGGCTTCGAGGCCGTGGGCCGCGCGCTGCTCGGCGGCGCGAACGTCGTCGGCGCGCTCGCCGAGGCGCTCGGCCATTACGGCCAAGGCCGCATCCCGTGCACGTTCGTGACGCGCAGTGGCGACGTGCTCACGCAGGACGGGGTGATTCGCGGCGGCGGCGCCGTGCGCCAAGCCGGCATCCTCACGCGCGTGCGCGAGGTGCGCGAGCTCGAAACCGAGGTCGGAGCACTCGACGCCGAGTTTGCGAGCCTCACGCTCGTGGACGCACGCGCGCAGGCCGACGCGATTCGCGCCGCGAGCGAGCTCGACAACCTGCGCAGCCGCCATCACACGGCCGCGCTCGCGGTCGCAAATCACGAGAAGGATCTCGAGCGCACGCGCGAGCGCCTGAAGGCGATCGGCACGGCGCAGGAGACGCGCAGCGAGGAGCGTTCCGGCCTCATCAGCGAACTCGAACGCATCGCTGCCGAGGCCGTGCGCCACGAGAGCTACCTCGTGGAGGCGCGCGAGACCCGCGGCGCACGCCAGCGCGAGCAGGATGCGCTCGGTCTGCGCCTGGGATCCGCCGGCCGCGAGCTCACGCGGCTCGAAGCCGTCGCGACCGAGCGGCGCGCCCTGCGGCTCGGCCGCCGCGACGCGCGCGAGCGCATCGCCGGGGCAGTCACCCGCGCGTCGGCGCAGCTGGAAGAGGCACTGGCGTGGATTCAACGCCGCGATGCCGAGATCGCGACGGCCGAGCGTCGTCGTGAAGAGTTGGCCCAAGGGATCGCGGCGGGAGAGACCGCGATGAGCGCGGAGCTGCAGAGCGAGGAGAACGCACGCGTTGCGAACGAGCAGCGCCGCGAGGCCTACGAGGAAGTGGCGGCGCGCGTGCGTTCGCTCGAGGAGGCCGCGCGCGACCTGCGCGTCGAACTCGAGACGCTGCGCGACGCGGCGAACGAGGCGGAGCTCGGGCTGCGCGAACGCGAGCTGCGCATCGCACACGTCGACGCGGGCGTGCGCGACCGCTGGAACGTCGAGCTCGTGCACTGGAAGGTGCCGGCGTCGGCATTCGCGGATCTGGGCCCCGAGCCGGAGCCGGAACTCGTGAGCGCTAGCCAGCTGCTCGACGAAGCCGAAGCGATTGCGGCGGACGGCGCTGAAGCCTCGGCCGAGGGCGAGGGCGACGACGCGCTGCTCGCGAAGAGCGCGAGCACGGCGGATCGCGACGCGCGCCGCGAAGCGCGCGAGCTCGCCGAGCTGCTCGCGCTCGCAGCCGAGGAGCGCCGCGCGCGCCTCGACGAGATCCGTAACAAGATCGAGGCGATCGGCGACGTGAACCTCGGCGCGATCGAAGAACATGAGGAGCTGCGCGAGCGCTTCCGCTTCCTGACCGAGCAGAAGAACGATCTCGAGCACAGCCTGCTGCAGCTGCGCGAAGCGATCGCGCGCATCAACCGCACCAGTCGCGCGCGCTTCCAGGAGACCTTCGAGGCGGTAAACGAGAAATTCAAGCTGAACTTCCCGCGCCTGTTCCGTGGAGGCAGGGCCCATCTCGCGCTCACCGAGAGTGAGGACATGCTCGAGGCGGGCATCGACATCACCGCACAGCCGCCGGGCAAGCGCCCGCAGAGCGTCGACCTGCTCTCCGGGGGCGAGAAGACGATGACCGCGATCGCGCTGCTCGTCTCCGTGTTCCAAGTGAAGCCGTCGCCGTTCTTCCTGCTCGACGAAGTGGACGCGGCGCTTGATGACGCCAACGTCGGGCGCTTCAACGAGATCGTCGAGGAGATGTCGGGGACTTCTCAGTTCCTGTTGATCACCCATAACAAGCGGACGATTCAGATCGCGGATCGGCTGTATGGGGTGACCATGGAGGAGAAGGGCGTGTCGAAGCTCGTGGCGGTGGAGTTGCACTGAGTGGTTGGCTTGGTGCGGGCTGCGCGCGCGGCGGGGCGGGCGGCGGCCTCGCGGAATGGCTCGCGCGTCTGAGCGGGTGTACCGGTGCGCGGTGGGCCGGAGCCCTTTGGTTGAGCTGCGCTGTCTGCTGCGCTTGATTTCCGCTCCGCCGCCGCCCGCCCCCGCCGCGCGCGAAGCCCGCACCTACTCACCCCTCAGTGCAACTCGACCGCCACGAGCTTCGACACGCCCTTCTCCTCCATTGTCACCC
>JANNKN010000409.1:0-19108 GCA_031396315.1 Deltaproteobacteria bacterium | reverse complement strand
TTCGCCAGCGCGACGGCGAGATTCAGTGCCGTCTGCCCGCCGATCGTCGGCAACAACGCATCCGGCTTCTCGGCCGCGATGATCTTCTCCACCGATTCGACCGTCATCGGCTCGATGTAGGTGCGATCCGCCGTCTCGGGGTCGGTCATGATCGTCGCCGGATTCGAGTTCACGAGCACGACCCGGTAGCCCTCCTCGCGGAGGGCCTTGCACGCTTGCGTGCCCGAGTAGTCGAACTCGCAGGCCTGGCCGATCACGATCGGCCCGGAGCCGATCACGAGAATCGTGTGGAGGTCGTCGCGGCGCGGCACCCTAGTTCCCCTTGGCGATCTGTGCGCCGCTGATCTTCTCGCCGCGCTTGTGCCGCAACGTCATCTCGCGAAAGCGCGAAAAGAAATAGTCGACGTCGTGCGGGCCCGGTGACGCCTCCGGGTGGTACTGCACGGAGAAGAGCGGCCGGCGTTGATGCGCGAGGCCCTCGACCGTGTCGTCGTTCAAATTGATGTGCGTGATCTCGACCGGCTCGCCGGCGCGGCGCAGCGAATCGGCGTCCACCGCGTAGCCGTGGTTCTCTGCGCAGATCGCGACCTTGCCCGTCGCGAGGTCCTTGCCCGGCTGATTCCCGCCGTGATGCCCGAACTTCAACTTCTTCGTCGTGCCGCCGAGCGCGAGGCCCAGAATTTGGTGGCCGAGGCAAATGCCGAAGATCGGAAGATCGTCGGCGAGCGATCGGACTTGCTCCCTAATTCCTTGGACGGAAGCGGGGTCGCCGGGGCCGTTCGAGAGGAAGACGGCGTCGGGCTTCAGCGCGCGTACTTCGCTCGCGGTCGTGCGGGATGGCACGACCGTCACGTCGAAGCCCTGGTCGACGAGCCGGCGCAGGATGTTTCGCTTCACGCCGAAGTCGTAGGCGACGACCCTCAGCGCGGGCGTCGGGCGGGCGGCGCGCGGCAGTTGCCCGCTCACGCCCGCCCAGCCGGGCTCGGTCCAGTGATAAGGCGCCTTGCACGTCACCTCGAACGCGAGGTCCGTCGCCTCGAGTCCGGGTGCGCTGCGCGCGCGCGCGACGAGCTCCTCGGTGCCCTGATGCGCGGGGTCCGTGCTGAGCGTCCCGTTCTGGAAGCCCGAGTCGCGGATGCGCCGCACCAGCGCGCGCGTATCGAGGCCGCTGATCGCGGGCACGCCGAAACGCGTCAAGAAGTCCGGCAGCGATTCCTGCGACCGAAAATTGCTCGGCTTCGCGAACATCTCCTTCACCACGAAGCCGCGCAGAAACGGGCGCGCCGATTCGTCGTCCTGGGCGTTGGTGCCGACGTTGCCGATCTGCGTGTACGTCATCGTGACGATCTGGCCGGCGTAGGAAGGGTCGGTCAGGATTTCCTGATAACCCATCATCGAGGTGTTGAAGCACACCTCCCCGGCTTGAACCGTGCGCGCGCCCCACGCGATGCCGCGGTAGACGGTGCCGTCGGCGAGCGCGAGCGCGGCGGGTGCAGGAACGGAAGCGGGCTTGCTCACGGGAACAGGACTCCTCGGTCGGCGTGATAGACCAGCCGGCCGCGCACGATCGTGCTCAGCACGCGGCCTTGCATCTCTTGCCCGGCCCAGGGCGAGTTGCGGCTCTTCGAGAAGCCCTTCGCCGGGTCGTAAATCCACTTCCTCTCGGGCTCGATCACGACCACGTCGCCGGGCGCCCCCGCCTCGAGGCGCCCTTGCGGTAGCCCGAGCACTCGCGCTGGGTTCAGGGTGAGCGACGCGATCAGCTGGAGCGGTGTCAGCGATTTGCTACGGACGAGGCCGAGCACGACGGGCAGTGCCGTCTCGAAGCCGAGGATCCCGGGCGGCGCCGCGGTAAACTCGACGTCCTTCTCGTGCACCGCGTGCGGCGCGTGATCGGTGGCGATCGCGTCGAGCGTGCCGTCCGCGAGGCCTCCGACGCAGGCTGCTACGTCGAGCGCGCTGCGCAGCGGCGGCGCCATCTTCGCGTTGGTGCTGAAGCCGAGCGTCGCCTCGTCGGTGAGCGTCAGGTGATGCGGTGAAACCTCGGCCGTCACGTGCACGCCACGATTCTTGGCCTCGCGAATCAGCACCACCGCACCCGCCGTCGAGACGTGCGCGACGTGGAGATGCGCGCCCGTGAGCTCCGCAAGTTGGATGTCGCGCGCGACGTGAACCATTTCCGCGATCGCGGGGTTCCCCGGCAGGCCGAGCTTGGTGGAGACCGGCCCCTCGTTGACGACCCCGTCGTTCACGAGGCAGCGATCTTCGGCGTGCACCATCACGGGCTTGCCCGTGAGCTTCGAGTACTCGAGTACGCGGCGCTGCATGCCGCTGTCCATGATCGTCTTGCCGTCGTCACTGAACGCGACCGCGCCCGCCTTCGCGAGCGCGACCATTTCCGTCATGACTTCGCCCGCGAGGCCCTTCGTCGCGGCGGCGACTGGGTAGACGCGCACCGGCGAATCCTGGCGCGCGCGTTCGAGGATGTAGTCCGTGACCGACGGGTCGTCGTTCACCGGGTTCGTGTTCGCCATGCACGCGATCGAGGTGAAGCCGCCCGCTGCGGCGCTGCGACCGCCCGACGCGATGTCTTCCTTGTACTCTTGGCCGGGCTCGCGCAGGTGGGTGTGCAGGTCGATGAACCCTGGCGTCACCCAACAACCCGTCGCGTCGATGAGCTCTGCATCGGGCGCACTCAACTGCGCGCCGACCGCTTCGACCACGCCGTTCGCGAGCAGCACGTCGGCGACCTCATCGCGCCCGCTCGCGGGGTCGAGCACACGTCCGCCGCGGATCAGGATCTTCGCCATGTAAAGGAGCCTCTCGGAGTTCTCGTGGATTCAGGTGGCGCGCGCCGCCGCGGCTCACACCGCGGGCTTGCGCCGTCCCGCGAGCAGGTAGAGCACGGCCATGCGCAGGGCGACGCCGTTGCGAACCTGATCGAGGATCACGCTCGGGCGCCGGTCCGCGAGATCGTGCGAGAGCTCGACGCCACGGTTCACCGGCCCCGGGTGCATCACGATCGCGTCGTCCTTCGCGAAACGCATCTTCTGGCGATCGAGCCCGAACGTCGAGCTGTATTCGCGCACCGTCGGGAACGCGGCGCCGCTCAGGCGCTCGGTCTGGATGCGTAGCGCCATCACCACGTCCGCGCCGTCGAGCGCCTCGCGCAGGGAGGTGAACGCCTTCACGCCGAGCGTCTCCACGTGGCTCGGCAGCATGGTCGGCGGGCCCGCGACGCGAACCTCCGCGCCCATCTTGCGGAAGCCGTAAATGTTCGAGCGCGCGACGCGCGAGTGCGCGATGTCGCCAATGATGGTGACGGTGAGCCCGTCGAGGCGCCCCTTCTCCTCGAGTACGGTCATCATGTCGAGCAACGCCTGGGTCGGGTGCTCGTGCGCGCCGTCGCCCGCATTGATTACGGGCGCGTTCAGCTCGTCGGCAATGCGCTTCGGCACTCCGGCCACCTTGTGCCGGATCACGACCGCGTCGGGATCCATCGCATCGAGCGTCTTCGCGGTATCGAGAATGCTCTCGCTCTTGGTGAGGCTCGACGACGACGGGCTGAAGTTCACGACATCCGCCGAGAGCCGCTTTCCGGCAATCTCGAAGCTGGTGCGCGTGCGCGTCGACGGCTCGAAGAACAAGTTGATGATCGTGCGGCCGCGCAGGGTCGGCACTTTCTTGACGTCGCGTTCGCCGATCTCCTTCATTTTCATCGCGGTATCGAGAATCTTCTCGATGTCGTCGCGATCGAGATCCTCGATTCCGAGCAGCCCGCGTCCGAGCATTAGGTACTCCGCTCGCTTGCAGCTCGCTGCGCGCGCGGCTCCGCCGCACCTGCAGTCGAGCCACCTTTGACCAACACCACTTCGAGTGCGTCTTCGGGCCCGCGCATCTGCACGCGATCGCCGTGCTGGGTGGGCACGTTCTTGCCGACGTAGTCGATCTTGATCGGCAGCTCGCGGTGCCCGCGGTCGACGAGCGCCGCGACCTGCACTGCGCGCGGCCGCCCGAAATCCATCAGCGCGTCCATCGCTGCACGAATCGTGCGGCCCGTGCTCGCGACATCGTCGACGAGGATCACGATGCGCTCGTCGACCGCGCTCGGCATCTCCGTGCGCCGCAGCCGCGGCCGCGCACCGCTCGACACGAGGTCGTCGCGATAGAGCGTGGTGTCGAGCACGCCGATCAGCGAGTCGACGCCGGCAATCTCCTTGAGGTTCCTCTGGAGCTGCCGCGAGAGCGGCACGCCGCCGTTCGGGATGCCGACCAGGTAGAGCCGCGAGAGATCTTCGTTCTTCTCGATGATCTCGTGCGCGATGCGCATCAACGCGCGGCGAATTGCGGCGTCGTCGAGAAGAAGTGACTCGGATTGCGCTGCTGCGTCGGAAGTTGCGCGCGCGTGCTCAGCCGAGCCGGGGTCGTCGTTCGCCATCGTGCGCCTTTGTCCGCCTCGCGGGACGGAGTTAAAAGGAGCGAGGAATCGAGCTGCGGCGCAAGGTATCGCGGGATCGTGGGGGCGCTAGAGGCGGCGAGTGACTTCGTTCGCACGGCTTGCGGAGGCCGCCTCATCCTAGGCGCGCTCCGCTTGCGCTTCTTCCAAGCGCGGCCATCAAGTCGGCGCCGATCTCGGCGGCAGCACCCCAGCCCGCTTCTCGCCGCAGCGGCCGCGAAGCGCGGCGATCGGGTCGGGATGTAAAGGCAGCCGGGGGCTTCGACGACCCGGCCGGCGACTCACGGCGCGCGATCGATCCCCACGCGCAGGTCGAACGAGAAGTTCTCGTCGAAGTGATTGTCGATCGGTGTCAGGAACAAGAACTTCGCGCCAGCCGGGACCGTGAGCGTCGTCATGTCGAGCACCTCGAAGTCTTCCTTGATGTCGGTGGGAAGGCCGAACCAGAACGTGCGCGGGGTCGTGACGTCGCTGCCCGCATTGATCGCCTGCGGCAGCCGGCTCCAGTTGAAGCGCCAGAACGGGCCGCCGATGGGGTCCGTGCGCAGCGAGTTCGTCGCGCTGAAGGCGGCCGCCACCCGGCGGGCGCTCAGCTGTACGTTGTCGGCGTAGCTGCCCTTCCGGCGCAGCGTCACGCGATCCCCGGGCAGCAAGCCGAGCGCTGCGAGGTCGATGGCCTGCGGCGGCTGGCGGTTGTCGACCACCGTGTGCAGGTACGTGCCGCGCGCGTTCAGCGTGTAGTCGAGCTCGCTGCCTTGGAGCGCCCAGCTCGCACCGCACTCGGTGGCGGCGTCGAGCGAGACCGTGGGCGGCCGTGACGACGAGCGCAGTGTCATCTGCACTTTCGCCGGAATGTTGATGTTGCCCACTGCAAACGACTGATTGACGGAGATCGGCAGCACGAGCTGCCCGTCCAGGGAGCCCGTCTGCAGAATCGGCTCGAGCAGCGTCGCGTCGATCGGAAACTGGATCGAGCCCGGCGGCGGAGCGCCGACGCCCGAGATGTCGCCCGGGAAGATCGCGCCACTCGCAATCACGGCGAGCGGGAAATCCACGCTCTGCTCACCCGTCAACACGTTGATTGCGATCGTACCGTGCAGCGTGCTGGTCGTGTCCTTGCGGATGCAGGTGAGGCCAGGCGACGCGAGGCGCAGTTGCTCGACCTCGATCGTGCCCGTGATCAAGAGCGGGTTCGAGAGGTCGAGCCGGATGACCGTGAAGAGGCCGCCTTCGAGAGGCCCAACGATGTCTTGGCGAAACACGCGCAGAGAGACTTCGGAGCCGGGCTCGGCGTTCATCCAGGTCGCGATCGTCAGCGGCTGCCCGCAGCCCGTGAGAGCGAGGGCTGCGATGAGGAGCAGAGTGCGAGAGAGCGCGATTCGCATGGTGGCCTCCTGAGGAGTCAATTCATGCGGCGCAGCCTCTCACAAATCGATGCGCGGGCCTACTCGGGTATGACGGAATGCGAATCCCCGCTCGGCTCCGTGCTGCCCTACTTCTCCTTCTTCACCGCGCCGACGAGCTCCGGCGTCTCGCCTTCCGGGAAGCACTCGACGAACGAGCCCATGCGCTCCCAGCGCATCCGCGACGTCAAGTTCTCGAACCAGGTGAGCGGGTTCAGCAGCGAGAGCCACGAGCCGTTCCAGTTCCACGACCAGTAATTGAGGCCCGCGGGCCCTGCGAGTGCGGATTTGGGGACGGTTCCGGCCCAACGTCCATCGGTCGAGTTATCACGATTATCGCCCATGAAGAGGTAGCGCCCCTCCTCCACGACGATGTCGATGTTGCGGCCCGGGTCGTAGCCGGGCTGGTCGAGCACGTAGTGACGGCAGTCACCGAGCGTCTCGATCCACACGTCGCGCGTGATGTTGCGCGCCGCATCGTCGTCGCTCGTGTAGGTGAGCCCTGTGTCCTCGAGCGGCACGGGCTCACCGTTCAGGATCAAGCGCCCGTTTTTGTACGCGATGCGATCGCCGGGCACGCCGACGAGCCGCTTCACGAAATTGTCGGTCGGCGCCTCGGGGACCAGGTCATCCGGAACCGGCTGGCCGAACTCGTTGCGCGCAAAGCGAAACACCACGACCTCGCCGCGCCTCGGCTCGCGCACCGCCGGAAAGCGCCAGGCCGTGCCAGGCGGCTGTGCGCCGTAGACGAACTTGTTGACGAAGACGTGGTCGCCGATCAGCAGCGTCGGGAGCATCGACTCGCTCGGCACATAGAACGTCTGAAACACGAACGTGCGGATCGCGAGCGCCACCGCGATCGCCCCTAACAAGGACGGCAATTCGTCGCGCGCCCAGTTCGGTTCGCGTTGTTCGTCCGCCTCGTTCGCTTTCGCGTCGCTCATTCTGCGCTCTGCCTCTGGTGTTGGAAGCGCGGACCGCGCCCGAGCAGGCTCGCGACGACGCCGACGATCTCGCCGCGCGGAATGGCGCCAAAATCGCGACTATCCGCGGAATGATCGCGGTTGTCGCCGAGCAGGAAGTAATGCGCGGCCGGCACGACGCTCTCGCTGCCTTTGCGCGGCGCCTCCGGATCGTCGAGCGTGGCGTGCTCGACGGCACCGAGCTGCTCGCGCATGCCGGCGAGCGGGCGGCCCCGCGCATCGAGGCGCAGCGTGCCGCTGCTCCACTCTTCCAGCGCGACGCCGTTCACGAGCACGCGCCCGGCGCGCACGGCGATGCGTTCGCCCGGCAGCCCGACCACGCGCTTCACGTAGCGCGCGCCCGCGTGCTCGAACACGACGACGTCGCCGCGGCACGGTGCTGCCAGCTTGTTCGCGAACAAGAGGTCGCCCGCTTCGAGCGTCGGCAACATCGACTCCGAGGCGACCTCGAACGGTTCGAGCGCGAAGGCACGAATCGCGAGTGCGGCGACGATTGGCGCCGCCAGCAACGCGGCGACACGCAAGCGCGATGTGCGCGCGAGCGTCATCGGCAACGCGGCGGCGGCCACTACTCGTCTCCCAGCCGCAGCGCCGCGAGGAAGGCCTCCTGCGGGATCTCGACCGACCCGACGCGCTTCATGCGCTTCTTGCCTTCCTTCTGCTTCTCGAGCAGCTTGCGCTTGCGCGAGATGTCGCCGCCATAACACTTCGCAGTGACGTTCTTGCGCAACGCCTTGACGGTCGTGCGTGCGATCACCTTGGCGCCGATCGCGGCTTGGATCGCCACCTCGTATTGCTGGCGCGGAATGAACTCCTTCAGCTTGGAGGCCAGCTCGGCGCCACGCGTCTGTGATTTGTCGCGATGCACGATCAGCGACAGCGCATCCACGCCGTCGCCGTTCACCAGGATGTCGAGCTTGATCAAATCCGCCTGCTGATACCCGATCAGCTCGTAGTCATAGGAGCCATAGCCGCGCGTCAGGCTCTTGATCTTGTCGTGGAAATCGTTGACCACCTCGGCGAGCGGCAGCTCGTAGCGGATCTGCACGCGCGCGCCGTGGACCGACATGTCGCGCTGCACGCCGCGGCGGTCCTGACAGAGCGACATGATCGCGCCGACGTACTCGTTCGGCGCGTGGATGGTCGCGAGAATCACCGGCTCCTCGACGTGATCGAGCAAGCCGGGGTCGGGCAGTGCCGCCGGCGACTCGATGTCGAAAATCTCGCCGTCCGTCTTCACGACGCGGTAGCGCACGGTCGGCGCGGTCGTAATCAGTGAGAGGTTGTACTCACGCTCGAGCCGCTCCTGGATGATTTCGCCGTGCAGGAAGCCGAGGAAGCCGCAGCGAAAGCCGAAGCCCAGCGCCGCGCTCGACTCGGGCTCGTAGCGGAACGAGGAATCGTTGATGCGCAGCTTCTCGAGCGCGGCCTT
The DNA here is from genome assembly GCA_031396315.1 of Deltaproteobacteria bacterium. GTDB lineage: Bacteria > Myxococcota_A > UBA9160 > UBA9160 > UBA6930 > VGRF01. The sequence continues at coordinate 10,834 of JANNKN010000409.1, read as the reverse complement.
GAGCGGCGCGTAGCCATCGGCCTCAATCGGGTAGAGCCCCATGAACACCATCGGCTTCACTTCGCGGAAGCCGGGCAGCGCCGTCAGCGCGGGCGACTTCGCGAGCGTCACAGTGTCGCCGATGTGCACCTCGGCGAGCGACTTCATGCCGCAGAACACGATGCCCACTTCGCCCGCGGCGAGCTCGTCCACTTTGCGCGGATGCGGATCGATCACGTTGAGCTCGGCGATCTCGTGCTCGATCTTGTCGGCCATCAACAGCGCCATGTCGCCCTTGCGCAGCCGGCCTTCCTTGACGCGCACGAGAATCGCGACGCCCATGTAAGGATCGAACCAGGCATCGAAGATCAGTGCGCTGGTGTGCTTCGCATCCGGGTCGCCCTTCGGCGGCGGCACCACCTCGATGATGCGCTCGAGCACTTCGCGAATGCCCTGCCCCGTCTTCGCGCTGATCGGCAACACGCTCTCGGCTTCGAGGCCGATCACGTCCTCGATCTCCTGCGCGGCGCGGTCCGCATCCGCCGCGGGTAGATCGATCTTGTTCGCGACGGCCACGATCGCGAGGTTCGCTTCGAGCGCGAGGTAGGCGTTCGCGAGCGTTTGCGCCTCGATGCCCTGAGAAGCGTCGACCACCAAGATCGCACCCTCGCAGGCTTGCAGCGCGCGCGACACCTCGTACGAGAAATCCACATGGCCCGGCGTATCGATCAGGTTCAGCGTGTACTCGATGCCGTCGCGCGCGGTGAACTTCATGCGCGCGGTCTGCGCCTTGATCGTGATGCCGCGCTCTTGCTCCAGCTCCATCTTGTCGAGGAACTGCGCCTTCTTCTCGCGCCCGATCAGCGTGCCGGTCTCTTCGAGCAAGCGATCGGCGAGCGTACTCTTGCCGTGGTCGATGTGCGCGATGATGCAGAAGTTTCTGAGGCGGGCGGGATCCATGATCGTGACCAGACTACCGGCGTTGAAGGTGGTGCGAGCAGGAACTCGGTGGTCGCGAGCGCGTTCCAGAGACGCTGCAGCCGGCGAGGCGTAGCCTCGCGGCTGAGCGTCCCGGCGTGGTCACGATGCTGGGGTTGCGGGCAGGAGGCTAGGCACTTGGACGCGGCACGCCGAGGGTGTCGTAGAAGTAATCGCGCGCGCGCAGCAGGCCTTCCTCGACGGGAACGCGCGGCTCCCAGCCGAGCTCGCGGCGTGCGAGCGTGCTGTCGGGGCGGCGCGACTTCGGATCGTCCGGCGGGAGCGGCCGGTGCACGATCTTGCTCTTGCCGCCGCACAGCAGATTGATGCGCTTCGCCAGCTCGAGCATCGAGACTTCCGCCTGGCTCCCGAGGTTCATCGGGCCGACGTAGCTCGAGTTCAAGAGCCGCCAGATCCCTTCGACCAAGTCGTCGACGTAGATGATCGAGCGCGTCTGCGAACCGTCTCCGTAGACGGTGAGATCGTGCCCACGGATCGCCTGCGTGAAGAAATTCGGGATCGCGCGCCCGTCGTTCACCTGCATGCGCGGGCCGAACGTGTTGAAGATGCGCACGATGCGCACATCGACGCCGTGATGGCGGTGGTACGCCATCGTCATCGCCTCGGAAAAGCGCTTCGCTTCGTCGTACACCCCGCGGATACCGACCGGATTCACGTTGCCGAAGTACGACTCCGGCTGCGGGGAGACGAGCGGGTCGCCATAACATTCGGAGGTGCTCGCGAGCAGGAAGCGCGCGCCCTTCGCCTTCGCCAAGCCGAGCGCCTTGTGCGTGCCGAGCGAGCCGACCTTCAGGATCTGAATCGGCAGCCGCTCGAAATCCGCGGGGCTCGCGGGCGACGCGAAGTGCAGGATCGCGTCGAGCTCGCCGTTCACGTGCAAGTAATTCGTGACGTCGTAGTGCTCGAACGAGAACTTCGGGTTGCCGAGCAGCGGCTGGATGTTCGCGATGTTGCCGGTGAGCAAGTTGTCGAAGACGATGACTTCGCAGCTCTCGGCGAGCAGGCGCCGACACAAGTGCGAGCCGATGAAGCCGGCTCCGCCGGTCACGAGCACGCGTTCGAGCTTCCGCTTCGACATGATTCCTCCGCGCCTCGCCCTAGTGCGCCGGTGCTGCTTGCGAGCCGAGGTATGCAGCGAGCCCCGCGCGCCAATCGCGCGGGGTGACGCCGAGCGCCTTCGTCTTGCCGAGATCGAGCACCGAGTAGCGCGGGCGCGGCGCAGGCAGCCCGAGCTCCTCGGTAGTGAGTGGCTGAATCGACCGATCGGAGAACCCGCAAGAGTCGAGAACGGCGCGCGCAAACTCGAGCCAAGTCGCCTCGCCGTCGTTCGCGAAGTTCACGATTCCCGAGGCGCCCGCGGCGACGAGCTGCACGATCGCGCCGGCGAGGTCGGCCGCGTAGGTCGGGCGCCCGCGCTGATCGGCGACGACGCGGAGCGGTTTGCCCTCGCGCGCCTGCGCGAGGATCGCATTCGGAAAGTTTCGCCCACGCCCGTAGACCCAGCTCGTGCGCACGACCAGCGCACCCGGCGCGGCGAGCGCAGCCCGCTCGCCCGCGAGCTTCGTGCGCCCGTAGACCGAGCGCGGCGCGGGCGCATCGTCCTCGCGGTACGGTCGCTGCGCATCGCCCGCGAAGACGTAGTCGGTGGAGAGCTGCACGAGCGTCGCACCGGCTGCGCTGCAAGCGCGGGCGAGCTGCGCCGGTGCCGCAGCATTCGCGCGCTCGGCGAGCGCCGGTTCGCGCTCGCACAGATCGACCTTGGTGAGCGCCGCGCAGTTCACCACCACGCGCGGCGCGTGCTGCGCGAACGCGCGCGCGAGCTGCGCGGGGTCGCAGATGTCGAGCTCTGCGTGCGCGGGTGCGGCGAAGCGCTCGGCGCGCGCTCCCAGCAGAACCTGCAGCGCGCTCCCGAGCTGCCCCGCGCCGCCCGTAACAAGCCAACTCTCGACGCTGCGAGCGCTCAACGCGGCTCCCGCGCCAGCACCCAGGTCGGGAGGCGCTGCTCGCGCTTCAGCTTGTCGGCGAGCGCGTCGGCGTCGGCGCGCGAGGCGATCGGACCGACGCGCACTTTGTAGCGCGCGCCGTTCCCGCCCTCGTCCGCCACGTACGCCACGTGACCGAGCTTCTTCAACTCCGCGGCGAGCCCGTCGGCGGCACTGCCCGTTGCGAATGCGCCGACTTGCACCGCGAAGCCACTGCGCGGCGGAGCGCCCGCGACCGACGGCGTCGGCGCGGCGCGGGTCGGATCCGTGGCCGAGGCGTCCTGCGTCCCCTCGCGCACCCGCGACGGCGCCCGTTCGGGCAAGGGCGCCGCGGTGGTCTTGCCCGCGAGGTGATCGACCACGAGTGTCGGCTCCTCGTACGCGCCGCCCGCCACGAGCCCGACACCGAAGCCCGCCACGATCAGCAGGAGCGCACCGCCGATCGTCGCGATCCAGCCCGGTCCGGCCTGCTTGGCTTCCTTCTCGCTCATCACATGCGCTCCGGCGCACTCATGCCGAGCAGCGCGAGCCCGTTCGCGACGACGGTTCGTACCGCCGCCGCGAGCCCGAGCCGCGCGGCCGTGAGCTCCGCGTCTTCCGAGAGCACGCGATGGTTCTTGCCGTCCTGCAAGTACGGGTTCCAGAGCGCGGCGACGTCGCGCACGTAGTAAGCAACGTGGTGCGGTTCGCAGGCTTCGGCCGCACGCGCGACGACTTCCGGAAATTCCGCGAGCTTACGGATCAGCTCGATCTCTTCGGGAAGCGCGAGGCGCTCGGCGAGCACGTCGCCCGGTTTCGGCAGCGCCACGCCGCGCTCCGCCGCCTGGCGCTCGATGCCGCAACAGCGCGCGTGGGCGTACTGCAAATAATAAGCGGGGTTCTTCGTCCAATCGGTCTCTTTGGCGAGATCGAAGTCGAAGTCGAGATGGCTCTCGGGGCGCCGCTGGATCATGAAGAAGCGGAAAACGTCGGCACCGACGTCCTTCAGCACCTCGTCGACCGTGACGAAGTTCGCGCGACGCGTGGACTGCTTCACCGTCTGCCCGCCAGAGGAGAGCGTCACGAACTCGTGGATCACGAATTCGAGCCGCTCCGCGGGCAGATCGAGTGCCGCGAGCGCCGCCTTCACATACGGGCCTTGGTCTTTGTGATCCGCGCCCTGCACGTCGACGACGCGCTCGAAGCCGCGTTCGAACTTCTGTCGGTGATACGCAACGTCGGGCAGCAGGTAAGTCGCCTCGCCTGAGCTCTTCACCAGCACGCGATCGCGCGCGAGGCCGAGATCGGTCGCGCGCAGCCAGACGGCGCCGCCCTCCTCGTAGACGCGCGTCGTCTTGCGCAAATCCGCGAGCGTGCCCTCGACGCGCTTCTCGGCGTACATCGTCAGCTCGTTGGTGTAGACGTCGAAGGTGATGCCGAGTGCGTCCTGCGTCGCACGAATCTCGCCGAAGATGCGCTGCTCGGCCTCGACGCGGAATCGCCCGTCGCCCGGCTCCTCGAGCCAGCCTTCGCCTTCGCGAGCGATGATCGCATCGGCGATGTCGGTGATGTAGCCGCCCTGATAACCCTCGCGCGGAAAGACGACCGGCTTGCCACCGATCGCGGTGGGCCACGGCAACTCGGCGTCCTTGAGCGCATCCTCCGGCGGAGCCGCGGCGCGCCCGAGCCGCTCGAGGTAGCGCGCGCGAACCGATTCGCCGAGCACGCGCATCTGCCGGCCGCCGTTGTTGAAGTAGTACTCGCGCGTGACGTCCCAGCCGGTTGCACCGAAGAGCCGCGCGATGCAGTCGCCGAGCACGGCTTGGCGGCCGTGACCCATCGTGAGCGGTCCGGTCGGGTTGGCCGAGATGAACTCGACCATCACGCGGCGGCCCTTGCCGGCGTCGGTTCGGCCGTAATGGCTGCCCGCCGCGAGAATGGTCTCGAGCATGCCGCGCCAGCGCGCGCGGTCGAGCCAAAAATTCACGAAGCCCGGCCCCGCGATCTCGGTGCGCGCCACCAACCCGTCCGCACTCCCGAGCTTCGCAATGAGCGCTTGCGCCAGCGCGCGCGGCGGCAGCTTCAGCCGCTTCGCGAGCACGAGCGCAGCATTCGTCGCGAAATCGCCGTGCTCGGCTTGGCGGGGTGGCTCGAGCGTGACCGAGGGCGCGCTTGCGACATCACCGGCCTCGGCGAGGAGGGCCCGAACGCTGGCGTCGAGTGCCGCTTGGAGTTTTTCGCGCACGAGAATCTCTCAAAGAGGCAGCGCGTCGGCGCGCTGCGGAGGCTGGCCCTGGAGCCAGCGGAGGTTCGCGGCGCTAGCCGTATTCGTCAAGGATTTCGCAGGCTTGGGCCGCCTTCCTCGCGTACGACCCACTCCCCTGGCCGCGCCAAGCCGAGGTCACTGCGGATCGCGGCCTCAATCGCAACCGGGTCCGCTTGCAGCGCCGCGGCCTCGGCCTCGTAGGAAGCGGCGCGCGCTTCGCTCTCACTCATGCGCTTGCTCGCGGAGGCAAACTCGCGCATCGAAGCGAACAGGTGGCGCACGCCGCCGTCGCGATCGAGAGAGCCGACGGCGAACAAGCCGCTGGCCACTGCGAGCACGATCAGGGCGCTTCGCGCGAATCCGCGCGCCTGCCGCTTCTTGGCTCGTTGCGCCGAGACACGTCGACTCTTGCGTCGCTTCACGCCAAATCCCCCCGGCGCGCAAAGTAGCGACACGATTTCGCGTCGCCGCTGGTGGGCTACTCGGCGGACGCGTCGAGCAAGCGGGCGATGCGGCCCACGTATTCGGGCGCGTCCCAGTCGCGCTCACCGATGTAGCGCGCGACGAGCACGCCTTCGCGATCGATCAGGAAGCTCTCCGGGTAGCGGAAGCTCTGGTAGCTCGCGGCGGCTTCCTTCTGCGCATCGAGCGCGATCGGGAAAGTGAGCCCGAGGCGGTCGCGGAAGCGCTCGACCGCCTCGGCGTCCTCGTCGACCGATATCGCTACGAGCTCGAAGCCGCGCGGCGCGAGTTGCGCGTAGAGACGCTGCATCGCGGGCATCTCTTGCTCGCAGGGCGCGCACCAAGTCGCCCACAAGTTCACGAGCACGACCTTGCCGCGCAGATCTCGGAGCGCGATCTCGCCGCCGCCGAGTTTTGCGAGCGTGAACGTGGGCGCAGGCAGACCCACCTCGATCGGTGGCGCTTCGCGTTTCGCGGACGCGACGATCCAGCCGACGGCCGCAAGCAGAGCGATCCCGAGCGCCCAGCGCGTGAGGCGCGGTGCGCTCACGCCTGACTACTCTTTGGCCGCCACCGCCGTCGGTGCCGGGCGGTCGACGAGCTCGACGATCGACATCGATGCCGCGTCACCCACACGCACCCGCGACTTGAGCACGCGCGTGTAGCCGCCAGCGCGCGCCCGGTAGCGCTCGGCGAGCTCGCCGAACACTTTGCGCGTGATGTCCGCGGTGCGGATCACCGCCAGCGCCTGGCGACGCGCGTGCAAATCGCCGCGCTTGCCGAGCGTGATCATCTTGTCCGCGATGCGGCGCAACTCCTTCGCCTTCGCATCGGTGGTCTCGATCTGCTCGTGCTCGAACAGCGAAGTCACCATGTTGCGAAGCAGCGCGAGCCGGTGCCCAGTCGGGCGGCGCAGCTTTCCTCGACGATTACCGTGTCGCATCGATCATCCCTCGCGTTCGCGTGCGCGCTGTTCGAGCTCCTTGCGGGAGGGGTAGTTCTCGAGGGCCATCCCCAGCGAGAGGCCCATCGAGGCCAGCACTTCCTTGATCTCGTTCAGCGACTTGCGTCCGAAATTCTTGGTCTTGAGCATCTCGCTCTCGGTGCGCAGCACGAGCTCGCCGATGTAGCGGATGTTCGCGTTCTGCAGGCAGTTCGCCGAGCGCACCGACAGCTCGAGCTCGTCGACCGAGCGGAACAGGTGCGGGTTCAGCGACTCCGAGACTTCGTGCGCCTGCGGCGTGGCTTCCGCGGGCTCGTCGAAGTTGATGAAGATGCTGAGCTGATCCTTCAGGATCTTCGCGCCGAACGCGATCGCGTCGGCCGGATCGATCGAGCCGTCCGTCCAGACTTCGATGCTGAGGCGATCGAAGTCCGTCTCGCGCCCGACGCGCGCCGGCGTGACGGTGTAGTTCACGCGGCGCACCGGCGTGAAGATCGAGTCGATCGGAATCGTGCCGATCGGCTGATCCTCGACTTTGTTCTTCTCTGCCGGGCGATAGCCCTTGCCGAGATCGATCGTGCACTCGAGGTCGAACTCGGCGCCGCCCGTCAGCGTCGCGATCTTGTGCTCCGGGTTCATCACTTCGATCGACGAATCATCGGCCGCGAGCTCCGCAGCCGTCACGACTCCGGTTCCGCTGCGCTTGATGCGCACCGTCTTCGGGCCGCTCGTGTTCAGGCGCAGCCGCACTTCCTTGAGGTTCAGGATGATGTCGCTGACGTCTTCGAGCACGCCGGGCACCGTCGAGAACTCGTGCTGCACGCCAGCCACGCGCACCGACGTGATCGCCGAGCCCTGCAGTGACGAGAGCAGCACCCGCCGCAGCGAGTTGCCGAGCGTCACACCAAAGCCGCGCTCGAGCGGCTCGCAGGCGAAGCGCCCGTAGCGCTCGGCCGTCTCCTCGGCTTCGAGTTCGAGCCGGCGCGGGCGAATCAGCTGGCGCCAATTGCGGGCGATGAGTTCCTGTTGCATTCGGGGTTCCCCTACCTATTGGGTGAGGTTGTACGGCGAGAGCGAGCGCAGCCGGCGCGGAGCCGACCCGCCGCTTAGCGCGAATAGAGCTCGACGATGAGCTGCTCTTCGATCGGCATCGTGACGTCTTCGCGAGCCGGGAGAGTCCTCACCACGCCGGTGAAGCTGCCCTTCTCGATCTCGAGCCAGCCCGGCACGGACTTGCTCTCGAGCGCTTCGAGCGCGCCGACGATGCGCGCGATTTCCCGCGAGCGCTCGCGCAGCGAGACCGTGTTGCCAGCGCGCACGACGAACGACGGGATCGTGACGGTGCGGCCGTTGACGGCGAAGTGCCCGTGCTGCACGAGCTGGCGCGCTTCGGCGCGCGAAGTCGCGAAGCCGAGCCGGAACACGACGTTGTCGAGGCGGCGCTCGAGCAGCTGCAGCAGGTTGTCACCCGCGCGGCCGCGCATGCGCGACGCCTTCGCCATCGTGCCAGCGAACTGCTTCTCAAGCAGCCCGTACATGCGCTTCACCTTTTGCTTCTCGCGAAGCTGGACGCCGTATTCGGTGAGGCGCGGCTTATTCTGACCGTGCTGGCCAGGCGCGTACTGACGCTTGTCGACCGAGCACTTCTCGCTGAAGCAGCGATCGCCCTTCAGGAAAAGCTTCGTGCCTTCGCGGCGGCAAAGGCGGCAGACGGGACCTGTATAACGAGCCATCGACTTACCTCAGACCCGGCGCCGCTTGGGCGGGCGGCAACCGTTGTGCGGGATGGGGGTGACGTCCTTGATCATGTTGATGCGCATGCCGGCAGCCTGCAGCGCGCGCAGCGCGGATTCGCGCCCTGCGCCCGGACCCTTCACGTAGATCGAGAGCGCGCGAACGCCGTGCTCCGAGGCCTTCTTGCAGACTTCCTCGGCGGCGATCTGCGCGGCGTAGGGCGTCGACTTGCGCGAGCCCTTGAAGCCGTGCGCGCCGGCACTCGCCCAGGCGAGCGTGTTCCCGGTCGGATCGGTGATCGTGATGATCGTGTTGTTGAACGTCGACTGGATGTGGGCGATGCCCGCCGCGACATTCTTCTTCGTCTTCTTCTTGCCGGCTTTCGCTTGCATGAAATCCTTCAGGCGCTTCGCTTGCGCTACTTCTTGGTCGGGGCTTGCTTCTTGCCAGCCACCGTCTTGCGCGGGCCCTTGCGGGTGCGCGCGTTCGTATGAGTTCGCTGACCGCGCACCGGTAGACCCCGGCGATGCCGCAGGCCGCGGTAGCAGCCGATGTCCATCAGCAGCTTGATGTTCTGCTGAACTTCGCGGCGCAGGTCGCCTTCGACCTGGAACTCGCGTTCGAGCAGCTCGCGGATGCGAACCAGCTCATCCTCGCGCAGGTGGTCCGTGCGCGTGGCCATGTCGATGTCGGCGCGCTCGCAGATCTTGCGGGCGGTCGTGTTCCCCACCCCGTAGATGTACGTGAGCGCGGTACCGATTTGCTTGTTGCGCGGAAGATCCACGCCGGCGATGCGTGCCATTGGCTACCCCTGTCGCTGCTTGTGCTTCGGATTCTCACACAGGATCCGAACGACCCCGCGGCGCCGGACGACCCGGCACTTTTCGCACATCTTTTTGACGGAAGCTCGAACCTTCATTTCCCCACTCCAGCCTTGGGCGACTCAGGCGAGCGCTCGCTCGATGCGCTTCGAAACGTCGCTCACGCCGCCCTCGCCATTCACTTCGTAGAGCACTCCACGCGCGCGGTAGTACGCGATCAGCGGCGCCGTGCTCTCTTTGTAGACCTGCATTCGCGTGCGAATCGTCTGCTCATTGTCGTCCGCGCGGCGCTCGATTTCCGCGCGCCGGAGCAGCCGCTTCACCAACTCTTCCTCATCCACCTGCAACGAAATGCAGCGCTCGAGCGAGACGCCAAGACGCGGCAGAAGCTTGTCGAGCGCGTCGGCCTGGGCCGCCGTGCGCGGAAAGCCGTCGAGGATGAAGCCCTTCTTCGCGTCCGGCTGACCGAGCCGCTGCTCCGCCACACCGATAACAATTTCATCGGGAACTAGCTTGCCCGCTTCCATGAACGCCTTGGCGCGCTTGCCGACGGGCGTACCGGCCGCGACCGCGGCGCGCAGCATGTCGCCCGTCGAGATCTGCGGGACGCTGAGCCGCTCCACCAGCAGCTGGGACTGCGTGCCCTTGCCGGCGCCGGGCGGGCCAAGCAGCAGGAGGCGACGCGCGCTCATCGGGAGAACCTCCCCCGCATGCGCGCGCCCTGAACGAAGCCCTGGTACTGGTGCGAGAGCAGGTGCGCTTCGATGGCAGCGAGCAGGTCCTTGCTCACGCCGACGACGATCAGGAGCGCGGTGCCGCCGAAGTAGAACGGGAGGCCCATGTAGGTCGACAGAGCGACCGGCAGGATGCAGATCGCGGAGATGTAGAGCGCGCCGACGAGGGTCAGCCGCGACAACACGCCATCGATGTACTTCGCGGTGTTCTGGCCGGGGCGCACGCCGGGAATCGAGCCGCCCTGGCGTTTCAAATTGTCGGCGACGTCATCGGGGTTGATCACGATCGCCGTGTAGAAGAAGGCGAAGAACATGATCAGCGCGATGTAGAGCCCGTTGTAGAGCCAGCCGCCCGCGTTCAGGTAGTCCTGCACGAAGCGCGTGAGGGTTGCCATGACGCCGGTGTCGGTCGGCGAAACGTTCGCGAACTGGGCGATCGTGCTCGGGAAAACGAGCAGGCTCGACGCGAAGATCGGCGGGATCACGCCGGCGGTATTCACGCGCAGCGGGAAGTAAGTCAGGCCACCCTGCATCATCTGCCGGCCGACGACGCGGCGCGCGTGCTGGATCGGGATGCGGCGCTGCCCGCTCTCGACGAAGAAGACCACGCCGACGATCAGCACCACGAGGCCGAGGAAAAAGAGCGCCTGGAGGATGTTGAACTGATCGGTGCGGATGAGCTCGAAGACCTGCGCGATCGCGCCCGGGATCCCGACCACGATGCCGGAGAAGATCACCATCGAGATGCCGTTGCCGATGCCGCGCTCGGTGATCTGCTCGCCGAGCCACATGATGAACGCAGTACCCGTGGTGAGCGTGATTACGGTCATCGCGTAGAACCCAGCTCCGCCTTCGAGCACGGCGCCTGTGCCGAACGAACCCGTTTCGAGTGCGCGAGCCATCATGAAGCTCTGAAGAATCGCGAGAAAGATCGT
>JANNKN010000403.1:0-1929 GCA_031396315.1 Deltaproteobacteria bacterium | reverse complement strand
GTTCTCGGCGCTCGCTTGCGCGCGGGCTTCTGCCTCGCTTTGCGCGCTCCGGCGCGTTTCCGGCGCGCCGCGGCCGGCTTGCGCGCCCTCGCGGGCGTGACGTCCACCGGCTCGAAGCCCGCGAACATCTCGCTCGCTTCTGCGAGCTGCCCGAACGACGGGTAGTCCGCGCATTCGCCGAAGCGCGCCCAGATCGCCTGCACCGCAGGATCGCGATGCGCGCTCGCAAGCGCCTCGGCCGAGGCCCACTCGAACGCCTCGATGATCGTGCCGTCCTTGCGCGAGCGCGCGACGATCGGCACGCGCGACGTAACGAGGCCGAGCTCACGGAGGGCGGGCACGTGCCCTCTCACGATCGCGAGCAAATCCTCCTCGCGGCCGGGCTTCGGGCGATAGAGCGCGAACACGATCTCGGCCATGGTTGCGACTCCGTTGCTAGAGCACTCCGCGCGCGAGCACCTCGAGCGCCTCGGGTTGCGCGGCGCCGGCAATTAGGTCCGTGACGCCGGACTTCTTCCACACCGCCAGCCGCTCGATCACGCGCTCCTTCGGGCCGACCAGCGCGATCTCGTCGACGAGCTCGTCCGGCACCGCGGCCATCGCCTCCGCCTTTTTTCCTTCGAGAAAGAGGTCCTGGATCTTCACCGCGGCCTCCTCGTAGCCGAGGCGCTTCGCGTAGTCGTTGTAGAAGTTCTTGCCGCGCGCTCCCATGCCGCCGATGTAGAGCGCGAGGAACCCCTTCACGGGCATGCGGCACTTCGCGAGATCGTCGCCGATCACGACCGTGACGAACGGCGCGATGCGGAAGTTCTTCGTGCTGTTGCGGCCGCCGCTCTTCGCGAAGCCCTTCTGCAGCGAGGGCGTCAGCAGGTCCATGCGCTCCGGGCTCATCCACACGGGGATCAGGCCATCGCCGACCTCGGCGCTGCACTCGATACCCGCGGGCCCGATCGACGCGGTGAAGATCGGCATGTCCTTGCGCCCGTGCAGGATGCTCTTCAGCGGTTTGCCGAGCCCGCTCGTACCCGGCCCGGTGTTGGGGATCTGGTAGTGCTCGCCCGAGTGCACGACCGGCTTCTCGCGCGCGAGAATTTGGCGCACGATCGAGATGTACTCCTTGGTGCGCGTGAGCGGCTTTCCGTACGGAACGCCGTGCCAGCCCTCGACGACCTGCGGGCCCGACGGCCCGAGCCCGAGGATGAAGCGGCCACCGGAGAGTGCGTCGAGCGTCATCGCGGTCATCGCGGTCATCGCCGGCGTGCGGCCGGGCATCTGCATGATCGCGGTGCCGAGCTTGATCTTCGTGGTGAGCGCCGCGACGAACGCAAGAGGTGTTACGGCGTCGGAGCCGTAGGCCTCCGCGCTCCACAGCGAATCGAAGCCGAGCGCCTCGGCGCGCTTCACCTTCTCGATGTCGATGGATGCTTCCGCGCCGGAGTAGCCGAGGTTCAGGCCGAGTCGCATGCGTGCTCCTTCGATGAGGCGCCGAGGTTAACTCAAGCGGCCCCCGCCTCGGCGTTCTCGCTCAGCGGCTTCGCAACCAGCGGGAGATCGATCCGGAAGATCGTGCCGCCTGCCGGCGGGCATTCGACGCTGAGGGTTCCGCCGTGGCGCTCGACGATGCCATGCGAGATCGAGAGCCCGAGGCCGGTGCCCTGCCCCGCAGGCTTGGTCGTGAAGAACGGCTCGAAAATGCGCGCGCGAACCTCGGCCGGGATGCCCGGCCCGTCGTCGGCGATCGAGACGCGCACACCCTGCTCGCGTGGCTCGGTCGTGATTCGCACGGTGCCGCGGCCCTCGAGCGCGTCGCACGCGTTCATCACGAGGTTCATGAACACCTGGTTCAGCTGCGCGGGATAACAACGCACGTGCGGGAGTTTCCCGAGCGCGCGCTCGACGACGATGCCGTCCTTGAAGCGGGGTTCCATC
>JANNKN010000649.1:0-3046 GCA_031396315.1 Deltaproteobacteria bacterium | reverse complement strand
GGCGCTCGTACGCACCCGGGGTCTGACCCCGGTGCGTACGAGCGCGATGCGTCGCAATTTCCCGTCCGCGCGCCGGCCGCCTGCTAAATCACGGCGCATTCGGTCGGTGCCGGACAGCCTCGAATCAAGGAGCATCTCGCGATGGATCTGCGCTCGTTCTCGGTTTCGCTGCTCGCGTTCTCACTCGGACTCGCCGCGTGCGGCGGCGACCCCCCCGCGCCGGCTCCGGATTCCGCTGCCGCCGCGGACGCAGCGGCGAGCGCGCCTGCGCCGCCGCCGACGCCCGCGGATCTGCCGCGCGGCCTGTTGCTCGCGCTCTCCACATTCCGCACTGGCGACGACGGCAAGCAGCTCCCGCAGTCGGAGCTCGTGATCCTCACGCGCCAGGGCGGCGCCTGGAGTGCCGTGTCCGCGCTCGACCCCGAGAGCAACGTCCTCCACAAGGCGATGGTCGTCGATCTGCCCGGCACGGGGCCGTCGCTGCTCACGATTGGCGGCATGCATGCCGCGATCAAGCGCTGGCAGAAGGGCGACGCGGGCCTCGCGCCCGTCGAGACGCTTTGGGAGGCGAAGTTCGGCGGCGCGTTCGACCGCATGCGCGACGCCGAGGCCGGCGATTTGTTCGGCGACGGCAAGCAAGCGCTCGCGGTCGCGACCCACGATCAGGGTGTCGTGGCGGTGGTGCGCGCGAAGGACGGCGGCGGCTGGGCCGCCACGGAGCTCGATCGCAAGCCCGACACCTTCGTGCACGAGATCGAGCTCGGTGACCTCGACGGCGACGGCGTGCTCGAGGTCTACGCCACGCCGAGCGCACCCAACAAGCTCGACGGCACACCGCAGCCCGGCGAGGTCGTGCGCTTCGTGCCGGCCAAGGGGGAGGGCCGCACGGTCGTCGCCGATCTCGGCATGCGGCACGCGAAGGAGATCCTGGTTGCGGATGTCGACGGCGACGGGCGCGATGAGCTCTACGTCTCGATCGAGGCCGCCGAGGGCGGGAGCCTCGAGATCAAGCGTTACGACGCCGGCACCTACCCAAAGGCCGGCGCGGTCGTCGTGACGCTCACCGATCCGATGTGCCGTTTCCTCACCGCGGGCGATCTCGACGGCGACGGCAAGCGCGAGCTGGTGATCGCGGCCAAGGACACCGGCCTCTGGCTCGCGCGGCCCGGCGCCGACGCGAAGGCTGGGTGGTCTACCGAGTCGATCGACACCGACTCGAAGGGCTTCGAGCACGCCGCGCTGCTCGCCGATCTCGACGGCGACGGTACCGACGAGCTGTACGTCGCGAACGACAGCGCGAAGCAGGTGAATCGCTACGTGTGGCTCGGCGGTAAGGCGGTGCGCGAGACGATCTACACGAGCGGGTCGCCGAATTCGGTGCTGACTTGGAACTTGATGCCGGTGCCGGTGGAGTTGGTGAGGTAGCGGCGGGCGCGGGTCGAGTTGTTGGGGGAGGTGGGGCGGGCTCCGCAGCCGCCCCCGGCCCGGCCACGGCTGCTCGTGCTCGCCCTCGACACGAGACTGTTGGGGGAAGGGCGCGGATCGGCGCGCCGTTGAGGCGCGCCTCCCGCGCGCTTCGCGTTTTGCGGGCGGGTTGCTGTGCGGCGGAGGGGTTCGCGGGGCGCTCGAACGCAGCGCCGCCTGCAGGGCGTGGGGCCGTGCAGGCGGCGGGGGACGCGGCGGGCGGCGGGGACACGCGCGCTTGCCGCGGGCCGAGGGGTGTTAGGGCAGGGGCAACGACGCGCAGCGCGCGTCGTGGCTGCATGCGATCAGCGGCACGAATTCCCCGCTGTCCGGCTTGGTCTCGAGGAAGAAGCCGACGCCGCGAGCGAAGAACTTGTGCTCGTAGCCGCCGGGAGAGAGCGTCGAGGTGTCCGCCACCACGACGCAGTCGCCGTTCGCGCACATCAACTCGGCGAGTGCCTGCGGCACCGCCTGGTCGAGGAACGCGTCCTGGCCGTAGCGATACGTCGTGCTCATTACCGTGCCGACGTCCTCGGCCTCGCCCGCGAACCACTCCTGGCGATACGTGGCGCCGACCGTCGGTGCTCCCATGAACAGCGTGCCGGATTTCGCGCCATCCACGCCGGCCTTGAAGGTGCCTTCGATCGACACGAGCTCCGGCGCTTCGGGATCATCGCCAGCGAACAATTCGTAGTCGCGCGAGAGCTCGCCGCAGTACTCCGCCGTGCCATCGGTGCGCAGGCCCACCCAGTCGTCGGTGTCCTCGACGAGCTCGCTGTCCTCGAACACGCGGTCGTTGAGCACGATGCAGTCGACGCCGGCGATGCGTTTCGTAGCGTCGCGTACCTCGATCTCGATGCGCTCCTCGTCTTCCTCGAACACCCAGCGATTGCCCACTGCGAGCGGGAAGTGCGGGTTCGGGTGCGACGGGTTGCGCGGATCCTGGAAGAGCGCGGGATCCATGTCGGGCTCGTAGGGCGCCTCGCCGATCTCGCGGCACAGCGCGCGCCGGGCTTCGCGTTGCTCGCTGCACTCCTCGGCGCCTTCCTCGCGCGCGTCCTCGATCTCGTCGAGGCACTCGGCGCGCGCCTCGGCGTCGGCGAGGTTCACGCAGACCGCGCGCGTCTCGAGCGCGTCCACGCTCAGGTCGAGGCGGCACGCGGAGAACAGCGCGTTCGCCGACTGAGTACACGCGCCCCGCGCGTCGTCGCGCTCGGCCTCGGGCCTCGCCGTTTGCGGCTTCGCCTTGCTCTTCTTCTTGCCAGCGTCCGCGGGTGTGGCGCCGAATGCGAGTACGGCCACGAGCACGCCGGCGACGCCGAATCCGACCCGGCGACTTCCATTCCACGTCTTGCTCTGCGTCACGATGGTTCTCCTCGAGGGCCGCGCTTCTCCGCGCCACCCTCGTGACGCGCGTTGCGCAGCGCGAAGCGATGCAGGTGCAAGCCGAGTGCCGCTCGTGGTGACGCACGGCGGCGAGTTATCAGGCCCGCTCGGCCGGCGAGCCCTGCCGAGATCGGCAGGCTTCTGCCGGAATCGGCAGATCGACACGCGCGCGACTCGCTCGGGTGCGCGCGCGCGC
>JANNKN010000644.1:0-3535 GCA_031396315.1 Deltaproteobacteria bacterium | reverse complement strand
TGCGGCAGGAGCGGATCGATTAGGCCGCTGTTCTTCTCGTCGTGCGTGTAGCGGCCGCCGAGGGTGAGAGTGAGATCGTCCGTGATCCGGTAGTCGCCCTCGAAGAACACGGCCTGCGAGTCGGTCTCCTGCTCGACCGTCTGCTCGACCGTCAGCACCGTGCCGGGAGGCAGCCCGAACAGGAAGTCGGCGAAGCCGATGTAGCTCGTCAGGTCGATCCGGTAGTCCGACCGCCAGAGGTAGGTGCCGAACGTGTACGTGACGCGATCGCCCCCATAAGTGAGGCGGAGCTCGTGACTCTGCTGGCCCCACGTCGCGGGTCGATCGGTGTGGTAGAGCGTGCGCGCCGTGCCGTCCCAGTCTTGGAACACTTGCTCCTTCGTGGAGAAGTCACCGAACACGTACTCGAGCGTGTAGCGATCGTTGATGTCCCACTTCAGGTCCGCGATATGGAGCGTCGTATTGAAGAACGACTGGTACGGGTCGTCGCCGTTCTGCAGAACGTCGTAGCGATTGCCGGACTGCGGCTTGCGTAGGCCCTGCGCGCACTCCGCGTAGAAGAAGCACCACGCCTGATCGGACTGCGCGAGGTTCTGCACCGTGTTCGCGTCTTGGTTCTGCCAGCTGCGGTCGAAGCGGTAATAGAACTCGAAGTTCTCGCTCGGCTTGATCAAGAGGCTCGGGGTGATGGAGCCGAACTCGACGTCGCCGACCTTCTTGTCGAGCGTGAGATTGTCGAACCAGCCCTCGTTGCGGCGCAGCGCGCCGCCGAGCTTCACCGCGACGGTGTCACCGAGCGGAACCTCGACGTAGCCGTCGAGCTGACGGTCGCTGTGGTTGCCGTAGCCGGCGCGGACCTCGCCGCCCCACTCTTCGAGGCTCGGGCGCCCGCGCGTGATGTTGATGACGCCGCCGATCGAGTTGCGGCCGAACAGCGTGCCCTGCGGCCCGCGCAACACCTCGACGCTCTGGAGGTCGAGCGCCTTCAGCATCGCACCCGAGTTCACCCCGATGAACACGCCGTCGACGACCACGCCGACGGTCGGGTCGAAGTTCTTCTCGACGTCAGTGGTGCCAACGCCGCGGATCGAGATCGCGGCCGGGCTTCCGGGACCCTGCTGGATGTCGTCGACGATCAGGTTCGGCGCAGTGTTCGCGAGATTCTGCAGGTCGATGTCGAAGCGGCGCTCGAGTTCCTGGGGCCCGATCGCGCTGACCGAGGAGCCGACGTCCTGGAGATTCTCTTCGCGCTTGCGCGCGGTGACGATGATCTCCTCGAGCGGACCGTCGTCGGCCGCCGCGGGTGCTGCGGCAGCCGGCGCCTCGGGTGCGGGCGTGGGCGCGGCTTCTTGCCCGGCGGCGGGAAACGCCAGCGCTAGGGAAGCGAGAACGAGACGGCGCAGACAGGCCTTCACGAGCGCACGAGTCATGGTTTCCCTCCGCGGAGGCGAAGGTTATGGACCAACGTTTGAACGAGTTCAAGTCGGGTCGGGCAAAACTGGCCCCCGCGCACCGCCGCTACGCGATCGCAGCGCGCACTCTCGGCAGCACGTTGCGAGCGAGGTACTCCATGCGCGAGCTACCGCTCTCGATCGACTCGCCCGGGAACTGCGCCCAAAAATGCACGTCCACGATCTCGGGGTAGTCGCGCAGCATCTCGCTGAGGCCCGCGACCGCCTGCTCGGCGTCCCACAGTTGGTAGAGCCCGTCGCGCATCGCGGCCTTTGCATCGGCGAAGCGCGGCACCTGGTCCGGCGGCCCGAACGCGCCCCACGTGATGTACGTGTTGGCTTGATAGAGGACAGGGCCCGCGAGCTTCGCGGCTTCACGCTCGGGGTCCGCCGCGACGATCGCCCAGTGGCCGGCGGCGATCGCGCCCGAGCTGCGCGGCTTGCCCGCAGCCGCGAGAGCCTTCACGTAGACCTCGTGGCCGATGCCACCGGTCGAGAGGAAGCCGTCGCCGAGCCGCGCGGCGCGCGCGATCGCGGGCTCCGCCATGCCGCCCATGAATATGCGCGGCGGCTTCGCGGGCCGCGGCGAGACGCGCAGGCCTTCGATCGCGTAGCGCTTGCCGCGAATGCGCACCGGCTCGCCGGACCACGCTTGCCGCAGGATCTCGACGCCCTCCTCCATCAAGGAGGGACGATGCGCGAGCTTGCGCCCGAAATAGTCGAACTCGAGCTGGCGGTAGCCGAGGCCGACGCCGAGGTCGAAGCGGCCGGCCGTGAGGATCGCTAGAGCTGCGGCGTCCTCCGCGAGGCGCACGGGATCCGCGAGCGGCAGCAGCATCAGGTTCGTGCCGATGCGC
The DNA here is from genome assembly GCA_031396315.1 of Deltaproteobacteria bacterium. GTDB lineage: Bacteria > Myxococcota_A > UBA9160 > UBA9160 > UBA6930 > VGRF01. The sequence continues at coordinate 1,227 of JANNKN010000644.1, read as the reverse complement.
ATGCGCTTCGTCCGCTCGCCGATCGCGGCCGCGATCACGAGCGGCGACGGCGTGTAGCCGTCGTCCACGAAGTGATGCTCGGTGAGCCACACGGAGTCGAAGCCGAGCGTCTCTGCCCACGCGATCTGCTCGAGGCTCGCGCGGTAGAGCGCCTCGAACGAGAGCGTGCTCGGCGGCGGATTCCGGAGGTCGTACCAAAGCCCGAAGTTCACGTGTCGAGTCATCGCTTCACCTTCCCCAACAAGTCGAAGAGCGCCGCGTGGTATGCGTCGGGCAGCTCGAGGAATGGCGCGTGGCCGCAGTCGAGCTCGCACAGCGTCGCGTTCGGCAGCAGCGCCGCGGCTGCGCGGCCAATGTCCGCGGGCACGACGCCGTCACGCTTCCCGACCACGACGAGCGCGGGCGCAGTAATGCCCGCGAGCGCCTTGCGCTGATCGAGCTGCGCGAGCGCAGCGAGCGATGCATCGGCGCCCGGGCTCGCCTCGAGCGCGATTTGCCAGCAGCGTTGCTTCACGTCCTCTCCGACATCGACGGCGAACACGCCGCCGAAGTAGAGGCCCTTGAGAAACTGGATGCGGCCTGCGCGCAATGCCGCGACCGTCGCCGCGACGTCTTCGGCGCGTCCGCCGTGGGGGAAGCCCTCGGCCTGGGTGTAACGCGGCGTTGCGGCACCCGTCAGTACGAGCCCACGCAGCGCGGTGCCGAGCTTCGTCGCAGCGTCGACCACCACCGCGCCGCCGAGCGACCAGCCGTTCAGCACGACCGCGTCGAGCGCGAGGTGCCTGCACAGCGCGACGAGATCGTCCCCTAATGCTTCGATCGAAACATCCGCGAAGTCTTTGTCGCTCTTGCCGCAGCCGCGCTGGTCGTAGGCGAGGACGGCGTGCCCGCGATCGGTGAGGCGCGCGATCGTGTCGTCCCACGCGCGGCAGCTCATGCCCCAGCCGTGCGAGAGCACGACCGTCGGCCCGCGGCCGGCGTAGTGCTCGAAGTAGATCTGCCGTCCGCCCGCTCGGGTCAGCATTCCCATGCGCGTGTCCTCTCGTCGCGCGCGAACGTGGCGCGCGGCGACGCACGGTATCGCGCGCGCTACGCGTCGCCCTCGCCCGCCGCGAACAGCGGCAGCGTGCCGGGCAGCTGCACGCCCTCGATCGAGAGCAGGCGCAGCTTGGTGTCGGTGCCGCCGCGCGCGCTGAAGCCGCCGAGCTTGCCGTCGGCGCCGAGCAC
>JANNKN010000641.1:0-3165 GCA_031396315.1 Deltaproteobacteria bacterium | reverse complement strand
GGCCAGGGCGTCATGGAAATGACCCAGGCCGAGTGCGACGCCGCGAAGGCGAAGGCCGCTGAGAAGAAATAACAAGCTGATGACCGAAGGAGGGCGAGGCGCACTGCCTCGCCCTCCCGAGGCGCCCTACCTGGGTGTCGGCATTGGCCTGCGACCGCGTCACTACCCGGAGATCGTGGCGTGCGCTGGCGCCGGCGCGGATTTCTTCGAGGCGATCTCCGAGAACTACCTCATTGCTGGCGGCCGCCCACTGCGCATCCTCGGCGAAGTGCGCGAGCTCGCACCGCTCGTGCTGCACGGCGTCTCGCTCGATCTCGGCGCGAGTGATCCGCTCGACGCGAGCTACCTGCGCGAGCTCGCCGCCCTCGCGCAGCGCTTCCAGCCCGCGTGGTTGTCCGATCATCTGTGCTGGACGGCGCAGGGCGGCGCCCATCTGCACGATCTGTTGCCACTGCCGCACACCGAGGAATCCGTGCGCCACGTTGCAGCGCGCGTGCGCGCGGTGCAGGAACGACTCGGTCGGCGCATCGCGATCGAGAACGTCTCGAGCTACGTGCGCTTCGCGGGCGACGAGCTGAGCGAAGGAGAATTCCTCGCCGCGATCTCGCGCGAGGCCGACTGCGGCATCCTGCTCGACCTCAACAACTTCTTCGTGAATGCGCACAATCACGGCGACGACGCCGATGCCGCCGTCGCGGCGCTCGATCCCGCGCGGATTTTTCAGATCCACTTGGCCGGCCCGAGTGAGGACGGCGCACTGCTGATCGATACCCACGATCACCCCGTACGCGATGAAGTCTGGGCGCTCTTCGAGCGCGCAATCGCGAAGCTGGGTCCCGTCTCGACGCTGATCGAGTGGGACGATCTGATCCCGCCTTGGGAGCGCGTCGTCGCGGAAGCGGCGCGCGCGCGAGAGATCATCGAGAAGGCTTGGAGCGTGCCCGCGCGCGCGCGAGCGACATGAGTACGCCGCTCGTCAGCCGGCAGCAGGAGTTCTCTGCCTGGGTGATGGCCCGCGAGGCGCCAGCCACGACGCTCGGGTTATTGGGCGATGCACGCGCGAGCAGCGAGACGCGATTGGGGGTGTATCGGAACGCGTACGCGGGGCGCATCATCGCCACGCTGCGCGACGACTATCCCGCGCTGCGCAGCGCGCTCGGTGCGGCGCCCTTCGACGCGCTCGCCGCCGACTACCTGCACGCGCATCCGTCGCAGCACCCGTCGCTGCGCTACGCCGGCGCGCGCCTGCCCGCGTTTCTCGCGGAGCACGAGGCCGTGCGCAGCGTGCGCGCGAGCGCGCCGTGGGCCGCCGATCTCGCGCATCTCGAGCTCGCGGTGACCGACGCATTCGACGCCGCGGACGCGCAGGCGCTCTCGCGCGCCGATCTCACCGCGCTCCCGCCCCAGCATTGGGACGCGCTCGCGCTCGCCCTAATGCCCGGCGCGCAGCTCCCGACCTTCGCGTGGCCCGTGCGTGCGCTGCGAGCTGCGCACGATGCCGAGCAGCCGCTCGCGTTCGACGCACTCGCGCCCGCGAGCGAGCGCGTGCTCGTGTGGCGCCGCGACGAGCGCGTGCTGCATCGCGAATGCAGCGCCGAAGAACACGCGCTGCTGGCGCACGTCGCGCGCGGTGTGCGCTTCGGCGCGCTGTGTGCGCTCGCCGCCGAAGCGCGCGGCGAAGTAGCCGGCGCCGCGTTCGCGGCGAGCTTGCTGGCGCGCTGGGTGGAGGATGAGGTGCTGGTCACCTGCTCATAGGGTCTTCAGGTTCTCCGATTCGGCCCGCAGGTCCGCGAGGAATCGCTCCAACTCAGCCTTGCGCTGGGCGACGCGCGCACGGCCGGCGGGGGAAATGACGCGTCCGGGCACTTTTGCGAGGTTGTCGTCCAGCATCTGGATCACGTCCGGGCCGTCGGGATCGCCACCGTTCGGATCGGCTAGCGCGAGGACGCGTGCCACGCCGATCGCGCCCAGCCAGTCGAGCGCATCGGCATCGTGCAGGTACAGCGCCTCGGGGCCGACGGGATCGCGATCGTACATGTGCGTTCGGATCGCTGCGCGCACGGCTTCGATCTTTGCCATCGGAAAGCCAGTGTCATTCAGGACGGTGTCGACGATCCGGGCCGCCTCATCCGCATGATCCACTGCCGCGTTCTCCCAAGGCGCGAAAGCCGCCATGTCGTGCAGGTAGGCGGCCGCGAACATCACGTCGTCGTCGAGCTTCACGTGATCGGCGGCTGCAAGCTCGCGCGCGAGCGAATCGTCGCGCATCGAATGCGAGTATCCCCACGCTGGATTCTTGAAGTGCTTGGCCGCAAAGTCGCGCACCGCCGAACGCCAATCACGCGCCGCTGCGGGTGGCGCAGTCGCGGGGTCCGCAGTCGCGGCTTGGGCGATCGAGAAGAGAAGTCCGATGACGACGAGCATTCGCTTCGTCGTCGAACGCACGTTGATGATCGCTTGCATGTCGATCCTCCTTTAGTCGGGCGCCGGCTCCGCCTTCACGACGATCGTGTCGGCGAGGTGATCGTGAAGGCAGCGGCGATCACTGCGGAAGATGAAAAGCGCGTCGAGCGTCACGAGGATGTTTCCGATTACCGGGATCTGGCCCACCAACACGACTGGGATCATCCGTAGCCCCAGCCAACGGCCCAGCGAAAGTCGCGACCCGTCGCTCCGAACCATTCGAAGCCCGACCAAGAGCTTTCCGACGGTTTGCCCGCGAGTAGCGACGAACCAACCGTGAATCGCGGTCGCGGAGGCGAGGCCGAAGACCCCCGCGCCGAATCGCATCGCTGCGCCAGGTGGGCGGATGTTCGGGAACCCCTCGAGGATGCCTGAGTACCAGATCGCCGGCACGGCGATGACCATGCCGAAGACGGCATCGATCAGGGAAGCGGCGAGTCGCGCTCCGCGCCCTGCTCGGTCGGTGCTTTTCGTCGCCTCGACGAGATCAGCGTTGGGAGGCCGATACGGATTGACGATCTCGCTCACGAGCTTCTCCGCCACCCCGGCACGAGCGCCGGCGTCTTCTTCTCGTACTCCGCATACCCCTGTCTTCGCTCTCGGCTCCGCTCGTCGAGCATCGGGATGCTTGCGAACACGAACATCACGCTCATCGCGACGGGGCCGATCGCAGTCCACCAGTAATCAGGTCGCGCCGAGCAC
>JANNKN010000639.1:0-1185 GCA_031396315.1 Deltaproteobacteria bacterium | reverse complement strand
CCCCGGCCCCGGCCCCGCCGCGGCTGCGGAGCCCGCACACCTAGGGCCTGAGCGGCCCCTTCGACGACACCACAAACCGCTCCGCCTTCATGTCCTTCAACCCGAGCGTCGGCACGACCGCCTGAAACTTCGCCATGTGCGGCGCCTTGAAGTGGACCGCGAGCGCCTCGTCGCTCTCCCACTCCTCGATGATGTGGAAGCGGCCCGGCTCGCTCAGGTCGCGCGTGAACGTGTACGCGTGGCAGCCCGGCTCCTTGCGCGACTCCACCATCATTTCTTTCGCCGCGGCAATGGCGGCGTCGGTGTTCGCGGGATCGATCAAGACCGTTGCGTGGATCACGATCACGAGGGGTCTCCTTGGTGACTGAGGGTCGCGGATCCTATCGCGGAGCCGGGCTCGTGTTTTCGGAACCTGCGCGCTTTGGGCGCCGTTCCCCGTATGATGCGCCCGGACGTCGCGTCCGATTGCTCGAGGTGCCCATGTCGTCGCGATTCGCCGCTCCTCTCCTTGCGCTCGCACTCCCTGCCGCTGCCTTCGCGGGCGGCGCCTCGGTGCATGAGGCGCCGGGCTTCCAGAACTTCGCGAGCCCGCAGGTGAATCCGATCGCGGTCTCGCCGAGTGGCCACGAGGTCTACGTCGCGAACACGACCAGCAACACGCTGAGCGTGCTCACGACTTCGCCCTTCAAGCAAGTCCGGCAGGTCGACGTCGGCATCGAGCCGGTCGCAATCGCGGTGAAGCCCAACGGCAGCGAGGTGTGGGTCGCGAATCACGTGAGCGACTCGATCAGTGTGATCGACGTGGTACCTGGCAGCGCGAGCTACCGCGAAGTGGTCGAGACGATCCAGGTGCTCGACGCCGCGCTCGCGACGCAGTTCGATGAGCCAGCGGGCATCGCCTTCGCCGGCAACGGCAAGGCCTACGTCGCGCTCTCCTCGCGCGACCAGATCGCCGTGATCGACACCACGACTTATCAGGTCACGGGCTTCATCCCCGTGCGTGCCGCCGAACCGCGCGCGATCGCCGTTCGGAATGGCCTGCTCTACGTGGTCGCGATGGAGAGCGGCAACCAGAGCGAGATCTCGGCGTGCGAACAGTTCAACGGCAATCAGGTCATTGGGGACCAATGCTCGCTCGGCATATCGCAGCTCCTGGCGTTCGTCACGGAGCCGAACATCCCGGGC
>JANNKN010000620.1:0-1363 GCA_031396315.1 Deltaproteobacteria bacterium | reverse complement strand
GGCGCTCGTCGAGCCGCATCGCGAGCCCGCGAATCCCGGCATGCGTGCGGAGCGGGCGGGCGCGAAGTTTCGGCTGCACGGCGAGAAGCTCGCGGTGCCCGCGGGCGAGCTCGCCGACGCGATACTCGTGCCGGCCGCGCTACCGGCCGGTGGCGTGGGTGTGTTTTTGCTGGAAGCGCGCGCTGCGGGCGTGACGCAGACGCCGCTGATCACGACGACGCGCCAGCCGGAGTCTGCGCTGGTGCTGAGCGGCGCCGAGGCAGAGTTGTTGGGTGCGGCGGAGCAGGGCGCCGAGATCGTGGCGTGGATCGTGCTGCGTGCGACGGCTGCGCTGTGCGCCGTCGCCGCGGGGGTCACGGCGGAAGCCTTGCGCCTCACCGCGGAGTACACGAAGACGCGCAAGCAGTTCGATCAGCCGATCGCGACCTTTCAGGCCGTCGCGCAGCGCGCGGCGGACGCGTTCATCGACACCGAAGCGATTCGGCTCACGGCGCTGCAAGCCGCGTGGCGAATCGACGCGGGCCTGCCGGCGGAGGCCGCGGTTGCGGCCGCCAAGTACTGGGCGGCGCAAGGCGGCTCGCGCGTCGTGCGCGCCGCGCAGCACCTTCACGGCGGCGTCGGGGTCGACCGCGAGTATCCGCTGCACCGCACCTACCTGTATGCGCGTCAGCTCGAGCTCACGCTCGGCGGCGGCACGCAGCAGCTCCGCACGCTCGGCAAGCTGATCGCGCGCGGCGCGGCCTGAATCGCGAGCCCGAAGGCAGGGCTCAGCGCGGCACGCGCGCGGTGAAGTGCGGCAGATCGAGGATCGACACGACGCCGGGCGCCGCGTCGCACACCGCGGGGATCGCGTTGATCACGCGCAGTGCGGTGCCGGTAATGCCCGCGGTGTTATGGTCGCCGTCCGCGCCGATCGGCTCGATTTCGCAGCTGAAGCTCGGCGAGCCCTTCAGCTCGATCTTGTAGCCGGACTTCTTGCCACCGGATAAGCGATCCCAGTGCGGCCCGATGTCATCGCGCAGCCGATTCACGTGCGCGGCCACGATCATCGGCTTGCCAGCCACGATGCCTTGCACCTCGAAGCGCACCGCCGCGCAGGTGCCCCCCTCGATGCGGCCCATTGCGGTGTCGAAGCTCTCGGGCGCAGGCAACCGCTCGTGCTCCTCGCGGATCTCGTCTAGGCGCACACCGAGCGCATCGGCGGCCATCAGCACCATGCAGCCCCAGCCGCCGCGCATCATGCCGGGCTGGAGGAGTGGGGCCGCGTAATCGAGCGGGCGGCCGAAGCCGAAGTAAACGCCCGTGAAGCCGGGGTCGGGGTAGGTGGAGTAATCCATCAGCTCCGAGACCCGCAGCGAATCGA
>JANNKN010000618.1:0-1539 GCA_031396315.1 Deltaproteobacteria bacterium | reverse complement strand
CCCCGGGCACCGACGACGATCTCGACGACTGACCGGCGGCGTCTTCGCCCGCCTGGCGGCGTTGCGCGGCGCTCGCCGTACGGGAAGTACGGCTTCGCTTGCGCGCCTTGCCAGGCAGGCGAATCCGCGCGTCCGAGCTCGGACGGCGGCTTCGCCCGTGTGACTGCGTTGCGCGGCGCTCGCCGTACGGGAGGTACGGCTTCGCTTGCGCGCCTTGTCCCTCGGCCGAATCCGCTTGTCCGAGCGCAGCGGGGCGAGCCGGCAACCGAGGAGTCTTGGGCAGGCAGGGGAGAGCGCGGGAGAGAAGCCCTCTAGGGTCCTTGCGGGCGGGCCGATAGGCGCGGCTGGGCAGTTTCCTTGAAAGGGCCCTGGCTGTCGCGCAGAATGCGCCGTGTTCGCTCGGGTTTCCGAGGAGTTAGACCCGCAGATGCTGACCGGGTTCAACACCAACATTCGCCATCGCGAGGTGCTGTTTCACGTACAGAGTGAAGACAGCGGCCTCGCGCATCCGCACATCATCACGCACCTGTATCACGGCGGAACGATCATCTTCTCGGAGAAGAGCAGTTACGCGAGCCGGGTGACCGAGCCGAACTTGGAAGACGTCGTGCGCGAGTTGATGGAAGGCCAGCACAAGGCCGTACTGAAGCGGCTGCGCGCGGGCGACTTCAACGACGCGATCCGCGAGCGGCTCGGCGAAGTGCTCGCGCCGAGCGACGCCGACACGCACGCGAAGGGCAAGGCGACGGACACGGACGCGCTCGCCGCCTCCGGCGGGAAGACGGCCAGCGAGGCGCCCGGCGAGGACGCATCGCGCTCGTTCGGCGAAGGCATCGTTTCCGAACGCCCGCTCGACGATGTGATCCTCGGCTATCTGATCGAGAACGCGCGCAAGCGCCGCGCGAAGTCGTGAGCGAGGCGGACGGAGGCCTCGGTGCCGGTGGTGGTGGGCTCGTTCGGCTGTTCCACGTCTCGAAGTCGTATCTCGCCGGAACTCACGCGCTGCGCGACGTGACGCTCGAGCTCGCGAAGGGCGAGTTCGTGTTTCTCACGGGCCCGAGCGGGGCGGGCAAATCGACGCTGATGCGCCTGATGTTCGGCGCCGAGCAGCCGAGCGAAGGGCAGATCCTCGTGCTCGGGCGAAACGTGGCACGGCTCGGGCCGGCGGGGTTGCCAGCGCTGCGCCGCCGCGTCGGCGTGGTGTTTCAGGATTTCAAGTTACTGACGCGCCGTACGGTCGAGGACAACGTGGGCGTCGCGCTCGACGTGGTCGGAGTGCCGCCGCGCGACCGCAAGGCGCGCGTCTTCGCGATGCTGAAGCGCGTCGGGCTGCATCATCGCCGCCATCACCATCCGCTCACGCTCTCGGGCGGCGAGCAGCAGCGGCTCGCGATCGCGCGCGCGCTCGTGGGCGAGCCGGAGCTGCTGCTCGCGGATGAACCCACCGGCAACCTCGATCCGCAGCTCACGCTCGAGATCATGGACCTGATCGCTGACGCCGCAGCGCGCGGCACCGCCGTGTTCGTCGCGACCCACGAC
>JANNKN010000389.1:0-11232 GCA_031396315.1 Deltaproteobacteria bacterium | reverse complement strand
TCCCCTGCCCGCCGGTCATCCGGGTCTCAGCATGGGGCGCGAACGCCTCCGGTCAGCTGGGCGACGGCACCTTCGACGACAGCAACCTGCCCGTCCTCGTAACAACTCTGACGAACGCGAAAGCGATCTCGGCAGGTGACGACTTCAGCCTCGCGACGCTGCTCAACGGCTCACTCTGGACATGGGGCGGCAACGCCGCCGGCCAACTCGGGGATGGCACGACGGTCGTTCGCAACGAGCCCGTGTCGGTGGTGCTCCAGAGCGTGGCGGCAATCGGCGCCGGCGGCAGCCACAGCCTCGCGAGCGGACGCCGCGCCGAATGCTCGGACGGCCTCGACAACGACGGCGACGGCAAGACCGACTACGCATCGAATCCTTCGCTGCGCGACTACGGCTGCACGGGCCTGAGCGACGCCACCGAGACGGGTGCCGCGGCTTGCGACGACGGCACCGACAACGATGGCGACGGGCGGCTCGACTACCGCATTGCCGTAGGCGTCGGCGACCTCGGCTGCTCGAGCCACCGCTCGGGCTTCGAGAACCCCCAATGCCAAGACGGCATCGACAACGATCTCACGCTTGGCATCGACTTCGACGGCGGCGCCTCCGTGAACGGAGGAGTGCCGCTCGCAGCCGCGGACCCGCAGTGCACGGCGCCCACGACCGCCACGGAGGCAATCGCGTCCGGCGGCTGCGGAATCGGCCCGGAGCTCGTGCTCTTGCTGCCGCTGCTCGGGCTGGCGCGAGCCAACGCCCGCCAGCGACCGAAGGTTGCGGGCGCTTGACCCGCGGCCTGCCGCGCCGTCACCGACTCGAACGGGACGGCCACCCACTCGTCGCCGCAAAGCCGAAGTGGCCGTGCGGCGAGGAGAGCCGTTGACCCCGAAAGCTGCGACCGCTGCGCTCCTCCTCGCCATCGCCGCGGCGACGCATGCGCAAACGCCAGCCAGCTCCGCAGGCTCCCAGCAACCGCCGATTCAGATTCTCGTCTACACCCCGCAGGGCCAGCCGATGGCGCTCACGCCCTACCCCGCGCCGCCCGCGGTGCTGCGCGGCGCACTGCGCATCCTGGTGGAAGACACGCCGAATCGCGTCGTCGTCGTGCGCCACGCGCCGCAGCCCACGATTCCGCTGCAAGGGGGCGGCACGCTCGAGATCGAGTCGATCGGCGTGTTCGAGCCCGGCTATGAGCAGCAGCGCCTCTTCGGCATCCGCATCACGCTGAATCGCGCCGAGGTGCCCGAGACCGAGCGCACGTTCTACCTCGAGCCTCGCGACGTCGACCCGATCACGCGCGCGATCGACACGATCGAGCAAATCGCCGCCTCCGCGTCGCAGAATGCGACGGACGCGGAGTTCCATCTGCCCGAAGGCTTCGGCATCGGCTACCGCACGGTAAATGGCCGCGCCGAGCGCACGCTGCGCGCGAACCGCGGCGCGTTGTTCCGCTTCGTGTTGCCCGCCGACGGACTCGTGCGCGTCCGCAGCGCGCTCGAAGCTGCGCGCGCCGGCATCTTCGGCGGTTGACGCCGCGCGGGAGAATCGAGGCGCTCGCGCGCTAGCGAGCCGGGTCGCTCGGAGCCGCGGGCAGAGGCTTCGCCGCGAAGCTCTCGCGGAACTGCGCGGCGCTCTGCGGCAGGCCGGACGCGCGCGATTCGTCGAGCCAATAGATCACCCGCCGATCCACGCGCTGCGCCGCGAGGCCCGAGCCCGAGCCCGCGCGCAGCACGCCGAGGCGCAGATCGGCGAGCACGGGTGCGGCGTCGCCGTCGCCCGCGCCCAACACGTGCAGTCGAACGCGCGGCGGCGCGAGCCCGAATGCCGCGAGCTCCACGGTCCCTAATGACTCCGCTGCGATCTCGCGGCCCGAAAGCGACGAAATCTCGGCCAGCAGCGCGCTGGCTGCGCCGGGCTCCATCGTGGGCGTCGTCTTCCAGCCGTCCGCCGAGTTCGCGCCCGTCACGCGGAGTGTCTCGCCCGCGGGCTCCGTGAACGTCAGCGTGAAGCGCTGGGCGTCGGAAGCGACGAAGTTCGCGAGCGTCTTGTCGCGCAGTGCGCTCGCGCTCATCGGGAGGCGCTCGAGGATCGAAGCCGCTACCTCCACCGCGCCGCTCGCGCCCGAGCGCGCCGCGAGCCGATCGCCGTCGCGCTTCGCGCCGAGCACGAGCGCGTAGCTCGCGCCGCCTTCCGCGGTGAGCTCGATGCGCAGAGCGGGCGCGCTGAAGCCGAGCTCCTCGTCGCTTGGCGCGGGCGCGAGAAACGCGTCGGCGCGGAGGCCCTGCAGATCCGTAATCAGCGCTTGCACGACGACCTCGTCCGCCAGGTCGTCGAGGGGAGCGGTGAGGCGCCAAGCCTCCGCCTGCTTCTCGAGCGTCGCGCTGCCGTCTGGCCAGCTGAGCGCGATCTTCTGCAACTTTTCGCGCTCGAAGTCGAACAGCCGCGTCTCGCGCAGCTCCGCGAGCGGCTTCGCGAGCGCGGCCGTCTGCCATTCCGGCACCACGAACACGCGCGCGTCACCGTCGGCAGCGACGTAGCGGTTGCCCGCGACGGGCGTCGGATCGCCGAGGCGCAGCGCTCGCATCTTGCCCGCGACCGAGAAGCGCACGCGCGGCTCGCGCGCGAGGCCGTAACTCTCGGGCGCCTCGGGCCGGCTCGCGGCGTCCTCGGCGGCGGGATCGAACACGCGCTCGCTCGCGAGCTCTGCGAGTGCCGAGGCAACGCCATCCGCCGCCATGCGATCCGCCGCGAAGTCGATCGGCTGCGTGAGCCGCCACGCCGCGCCGCGCTTCTCGAGGCGCACGGCGGGGCCCTCCGACTGCTCCAGCTCGACCCACTCGATTTGCGCCGCGTCGAGGCCCGCGAACACTTTCGTGCGCGCCTCGTCGCCTTCCGGCTTCGCGCCCTCGCGCAGCTCGAACTGCCAGAGTGCCGCGCCCGCGAGAATCGCCAGCACCAGCAGGATCAGCGTGTTACGCGGCTTCATGGCGAAGGCTCCGAGGCTGCGTTCCCTAACGCCCGGGCGCGCGGCGGCGGCGCCACCACGCGATCACGCCGAGCAGTGCGATCGCCTCTGGCAGCACGAACAGCGCGGCTGTTCGGATGTTGCGCAGCGTCGTCTCGGAGAGCGCGAGCTGGCTCGCGCCGGCGCGCCGCGGACGAATCGTGATCGCCTCGGGCTCGCCGAGCAGCCAGTTCACGGAGTTGAGGAACAAGTCGCGATTGCGGAACTGGTCGAACCACTGATTCGTCGCGAAGTCCGAATCGCCGAACACGACCAGGCGCCCCGGCTGCTTGCCAGCGGCGGGCGTCACGGCCGCGTCGCCCGCCACCGCGATCGGCACGAAGCTCACGAGGTCTTTCTCGGGATCCGGTTTGGCCGTCTCGCTCGCGAGGCTCGCGATGTCCGTCTCCGCCCACGATTTCTCGCCGGTCGTCACGAGCGGCGCGAGGCTGCCGGCTTCGTCGACTGCCTTCACGCTGCTCACCGCCACGAAGAGTGCGGCATCCCGGAAGCCGCGCGTGATCGGGTGATCGCCGTATTGCGCGGCGAACGGCGCGTAGGGGCTGCCAGCGAGCGTCTCGACGTCGACGACGACATCGTCGCCGACGCTGACTCCGAAGCTCGCAAGCGTCGTCGCGAGGTCGGTCTGCGCGCGCGGGTCCATCAGCGCGAGCAGCGCGCCGCCGCGCGCGACGTAACGCGCGAGGCTCGCGTGCTCGGTCTCGTGGAACTTCTGCGTCGGGCCCGCGATCAAAAGGACTTGCGCGTCGTCGGGCACGTCCGCCTTCGACGCGAGCAACAACGGCTCGACCTGATAACCCTCGTTCTTCAGCGCCTCGACCGCGTTCGCGAAGCCGACGGCTTGCTTGCCGGCGTCGCCCTCGATCGCGCGCTCGTTGTGGCCAATCGAGTAGTACGCCTTCTTCGCCTCGCGCCGCGTCAACTTCACGATCGCGTTGACGAGCGCCTCCTCGCTGAGCTCCGTCACCTGCGCGGATTCCGTGCCGAGCTGGAGGTGAATCAGGCCGGCACCGAGCTGGTCGCTCGCGATGCCGAGCTCGCGCAGGCGGCCTGGTTTGTTCTGCGGGTCGAAGATCTCGACCCCGACCTTACCGGGCACCGCCTCTTCGAACTTCTTCAAGAACTCGGCCGCGCGCGGCTGGTCGAGCGGCGTGTAGAGCGCGGTGATCGCGAGCTTGCCGTCGAGCGCGCCCAGGATTTGGAGCGCCTGCTCCGAGAGCGAATGCAGCTTCGCCTCGGTGAAATCCCATTTTTGCTCGCGCGCCGAGGCGAAGTAGGCGCCGATGCCGAGCAGCGCGACCGCGAGCAGCGCGCCGAGGACCGCGCTCGTGCCGTACTTGCTCGCGCGCCGCGCCTCGCTCGAGCGCAGGCGTTGGCGCAGCGCATCGAGGTTCGCGACGAGCGACACGATCACGCACACGAGGCCGAGCACGAAGTTGCCCGCGCTCCACGCGAACTGCTGGAGCAACGCGTCGATCACGATCTGGCCGCTCGAGAACAGCTCTACGAGTGCGGATACGAACGCAAAGGTCAGGAAGACCGCGCCTAGCCATCCGAGCAAGCTCGCCCAGCGCTTCATGGCTAGCGCCACCTAACGGATTCGATCGCCGTTTTCGTGACGATCAGGAACGCGCCGATCATGAACGCGAAGTACGCGAGGCTGCGGGTGCTGACGAGGCCGGTCGCGAGCTGCTCGAAATGCTCCGCGGATGAGAGCCAGCGAATCACGGACGTGCCACCGGCGACGAGGCTCGTCACCCCCTCCGAGCTCCCCGCCGCAGCTTGCGCGGCCACCGGCGCGAGCTCGCCGAGCAGCGTGACCAGCAGCAGCACGACGACCGTGAGGAAGTACGCGATCAGCTGGCTGCGCGTGAGCGCGGAGAAGAGCGTCCCGACTGCTGCGTAGGAGAGCGCGACGAGCCAGAGCGCCGCGAGCGTGCAGAGCGTCTGCGGCAGCTCGGGCGGCGGGCTTCCATAGTAGAAGAGCAGCCCGATGAACGCGCCGAGCAGCACGACGAGCAGCGACACCATCGCGGCGACCGCGAGGTACTTCCCGAGCACGAGCGAGACGATCGAGATCGGGCTCGTGAGATAGAGCTCGTGCGTGCCGTTCGCCTTCTCCGTCGCGAACAGGCCCATGGTGAGGCCCGGTACGAGCAGCAGCACCACGATCCAGAGCTGCTGCACGAACGGCGTCACGATCTGCTCATTCAGGTTGAGGCGCTCGAGCATCGCCGGATCCGGGTACTGCTGCATCTGCGCGTAGAACCCGACGTACGCCACGAAGAAGAAGCCCGCGATCACGGCCCAGAGCGTGAGCACCGCGTAGGCGATCGGCGACACGAAGTAGGAGCGCAGCTCGCGGCCTGCGATCGCGAACGTATGTCTCACGCCGTGGCCTCCGGACGCGACGACGACGCTTCCTGCGGCGGCGGCGAATCCATCGGGACGGCCGCCTCATCGCGCTGTGTCGCGCGCGTGAACGCATCTTCGAGCCGCGCGCCGCCCGCGGTCAGCTCGCTGAGCGGTGCGTCGAGCACCTTCTTCCCCTTGTGGATGAGAATCACGCGCCGACAGATCGCTTCGACCTCGGCGAGAATGTGCGTCGAGAGCACGATCGTGTGCGCGCCCTCCTGCTCGGTCGCGAGCGAGGCGAGCAGTGCGCGGATCTCGCGGATCTGGATCGGGTCGAGGCCGACGGTCGGCTCGTCGAGGATCAACACCTTCGGCTCATGCACGATCGCCTGGGCGATGCCGACGCGCTGGCGGTAACCCTTCGAGAGCGCGCCGATCACGCGGCGCCGGACGTCGGCGAGCCCGCAGCGCTCCATCGCCCGCTCGACCGCAGCCTTCCGCTTTGCGCGCGGCACGTCCTTCAGCTTCGCGACGAAGGTGAGGTAGCCCTGCACGTCCATCTCGGGATAGAGCGGCGGCGTCTCGGGCAGATATCCGATCGCGCGGCGCGCTTCGATCGCCTCGTGGAAGATGTCGTGGCCGTCGATCAGCGCGCTGCCGTCGCTCGCAGGCAAGAAGCCGGTGAGGATGCGCATCGTCGTCGTCTTGCCAGCGCCGTTCGGGCCGAGGAAGCCGACCACTTCGCCCGCCGCGATCGAGAACGACACGCCGTCCACCGCGACGAACTCGCCGTATCGCTTCACGATGTTCTTGGCTTCGATCACAATCACTCCGCTCGCGCCGCACCGAAACCACGCCTCGCGCGGCGGTTCCCGAAGCGGGCAAAAAAACTCCGCCTACTTGAGGCGCCGCAGCTTCACCCACTGGTAGTACGACGAAGAGCCCGGCACCGAGCCGCCCGCCCCGGCGCCGTATTGCAGCTGGAAGCCCGACTCCGCGCTCTCGATGATCTTCTTGAAGGCGTCGATTTTGCGCGACGGATCTTCCGGATTCAGGCCGTGGAACACGAGGTCCACCTGATTCCGCGACGAGAGCACGTTCAGCACGGTCACTGCGAGCGTGAAGACCTTGCCGATGCCCTCGACCGCCTCCACCGAGAAGCGCGGCACCTCGACCTGATCGAGCGCAAACGAATACTCGAGTCGCATCCCATGCCCCCGGACTTGTTGGGCGCGAAGCGCGAAGGCGCCAAGCGCGCGCGCAGGGTGCCGGTCGCATTTCGCGCATGCAAGCGCGCCGCGCGCGAAAGCCGGAGGCCGCGGCCCGCGCACGGCGCTCGCGGGCGCGTGACGCGTGACGCGTGCGGGGCCGCGGCGTGCCGGCCTTCGCGCCGTGCACCCGCCGGCGTGCAGAGGAGGCTTCCACTCCACGCATCCCGCGGCACTCGTCGCCGGGAAACCCTCCTCGCGCCCTTTCCGCGCCTGCAGCCGGAGCCCTGCGCGTTCGTGCTGCGGCGCTTCCTGGCGATCGTTTCACCGGTGGCGCTCGGGAACACGGCCGAGCACGCGCTGCCCGAGATCCATCGCGCGCAGCACATCCTGTTCGCGGCTCTCGCCACGCTCGGGCGCGCGCCCGCGCGCGACGAGCCGCGGCCTAGCGCGTCTCCGGAGTGCCGGTGTCGCTGCGACCGTCGCGCAGCTCCTCGCGCGCGCGTTCCGCCAGCGCAACGTAGGCTGCGCGGATCTGATCGAGATCGCGCTCCTCGAGCTCTTCGAGATCGAGCAGCGCATTGTGCGCCCCCTGTGTCGAGCGCAGCAGCTCGTCGAGCTTGATTTGGATCGCCTCGGCGTCGCGGTTCTGCGTGTTCTGAATCAGGAACACCATCAAGAACGTCACGATCGTCGTGCCCGTGTTGATCACGAGCTGCCATGTGTCGCTGTATGCGAACAGCGGCCCCGTGAGCAGCCAGGCCCCAATCACTCCCAACGCGATCGCAAACGCCGGCGGATGCCCCGCCGCCCGAGACGTCGCCTTCGCGAGCAAACTGAAGCGCGAACTCGATTTCAGCGGACTCATGTACGCATCCTCCCCGCCCAAGCATCGCGCGCGCAAAGCGCCTGAGCCCGCCCAACGCGAAGCGCGCGGGAGGCGCGGCCCCCAGCCGCGCCGATCCGCGCCCTCCCTAAAAAGCTCACGGACGACGACGAGCACGAGCCGCGGCGGCGGGGCCGGGGGCGGCGGAGGGCGAATCAAGCGGAGCTCGGCCCCGAACTCCCTGCCACGCAACGCCACCACGCAACGCATCTCACCACAATGCCAGGTGCACCCGAGCGAGGGGCCGCCAGCGAGCCATCGCCCTCCGCCGCCCCCGGCCCCGCCGCCGCGGCGCCGCCCGCACCCATAACAACCGCCTTCAGCGCCCCGCCTCCTCCCGCAAGAAACAGCGCGCCTCACCCCCCGCCAAAATCGGCACCAGTCGGGGCTCGTCTGTCCTGCAGCGCCCAAATACCTCAGCGCAGCGCGTATGGAACCTGCATCCGGGCGGCGGTGAAGCTGACGACGGCACATCGCCCTGAACCCGCGCCTGAATGCCACGCCGCAGCGGATCGATCGAAGGCGCCGCCGCTAGCAAGCCCTGCGTGTACGGGTGCGACGGCGCCGCGAAGATGCGCTCCGTCGCGCCGCGCTCGACGATCTGGCCGAGGTACATCACTGCGACTTCGTCGGCGAGGTAGCGCACCACGCTCAGGTCGTGGGTGATGAAGAGGTAGGCGAGCCCGAGCTCGTCTTGCAGATCCGATAACAAGTTCAGAATTTGCGCCTGGATCGAGACGTCGAGCGCGGAGACCGCTTCGTCGCACACGATCAACTGCGGCTCGACCGCGAGCGCGCGCGCGATGCCGATGCGCTGGCGCTGCCCGCCTGAGAACTCGTGCGGATAGCGCCACAGGTGATCCGGATTCAGCTGCACGCGCTTCAGCGCCGCAACCACGCGGTCGGTGCGCTCGCCTTCGTTCGCGCCGATTCCGAACGACTGCATGCCCTCGGCGATCAGGTCGCGCACGCGCATGCGCGGGTCGAGCGACGCCATCGGGTCCTGGAAGACGATCTGCAGTTTGCGGCGCAGCGGGCGCAGGGCGTCCTCCGCGAGCGTGCGCAGATCCTGACCCTCGAACCAAACGTGACCCGCGCGCGAGGGCACGAGCCCGAGAATCGACCTGCCGACCGTCGTCTTGCCGCAGCCCGATTCGCCGACCAGTGCGAGCGTCTTGCCCGCATGAATCTCGAGATCGACGCCATCCACTGCGCGCACGTGGCCGACGGTGTTACGCAGCAGCCCCCGCTTGATCGGGAACCAGGTGGTGAGCCCTTCCACTCTCAGCAGCGGCTGCGTCATCGCGCGAGCTCCTGCTCGACGGCGAAGCACGCGGCCCAGTGGCCCTCACCGATCGGTGTCGCCGCGGGCACGCTGCCGGCGCAGCGCTCCATTACGCGTGGGCAGCGCGTCGAGAAGCGACAGCCTGCGGGCCACTCGCTCGGCGGGGGCACGACGCCCGGGATTTCGTGCAGGCGCTCGCCAGGCCGCGCGAGGCCCGGCATCGATTTCAACAATCCCTGTGTGTAGGGATGCCGCGGGCGCGCGAGCACGGCCTCGCGCGAGCCGCTCTCGACGATGCGGCCCGCGTACATCACCGCGACGCGGTCGGCGAGCTCGTTCACGACTCCGAGGTCGTGCGTGATCAGCAGGATCGCCGTGCCGAGCTCGCGCTGCAGCTCGCGCATCAGCTCGAGCACTTGCGCCTGGATCGTCACGTCGAGCGCCGTGGTCGGCTCGTCGGCGATCAGCACGTGCGGCTTGGTCGAGAGCGCCATCGCGATCATCACGCGCTGCTTCAGGCCGCCCGACATCTGGTGTGGGTAGGCGGAGAAGCGTTCCGCGGCGTCGGGGATGCGCACGCGCTCGAATAGCAGGATCGTGCGCTTCTTCGCCTCGGCGTACGACACTTTTTCGTGTAATCGGATCGCCTCGACGACTTGGTCGCCGACCCGAAGAACTGGCGACAGGCTCGTCATCGGCTCCTGGATGATCATGCCGAGCTGGCTGCCGCGCACCGCGCGCATCTCGGGTACGGAGAGCTTCGTGATGTCGCGGCCCTCGATCGCCACCCTGCCCTCGATCCGCCCCGGCTTCGGCACGAGCCGCATCGCCGCGAGCGCCGTCATCGATTTTCCGCAGCCCGATTCGCCGACCAGCGCGAGCACTTCGCCGCGCGCGATCGAGAACGACACGCCGTCGACGACGGGCAGGCGACCGCCTTCGCTCGGGAACGAAATTCGCAGGCCGTCGATGGCGAGCGCCGCGGTCACTCCCGCTCCCTCGCCGTGCGCGGGTCGAGCACGTCGCGCAGCGCATCGCCGATGAAATTCACAGAGAGGAGCAGCGAGAAGATCGCGACGCCGGCCGCCGTGATGTTCCACCAGATGATCGGCTCACGAGAGAGTTCGTTGCGGCCTTGATCGATCATCTGTCCCCAGCTGCCGTCGATGCCGATGCCGAGATACGAGAGCACGGTCTCCGCGATCACCTGATTCGAGAACAAGAGCACGAACGAGATCAGGATCAGGTGCAACAAGTTGGGCAGGATGTGGCGCGACAGGATCGTCCACTCCGAGGCGCCGAGCGCGCGCGCCGCCTGCACGTAGTCGAGCTCGCGCAGCTTGAATGTCTCGCCGCGCGACACGCGGCACAGCGTCACCCAGCTCGTGATGCCGAGCGCGATGCAGACCTGCGTGGTGCCGCGACCGAGCGCCATCACGATCGCGATCAGCAGCAGCAGCGACGGGATCGAGGAGAGCGTCGACATCACGAAGAACACGAGGTCGTCCCAGCGCCCCCCGAAGTAGCCGGCGCTCACGCCCAACAACAGCGCGATCGGGACCGCGATCGCGCTCGTCAGCCCGCCGACCACGAGCGCAACGCGCGCACCCTTCAGCACGCGGTGCAGCACGTCGCGCCCGAGCACGTCGGTGCCGAGCGCATGGCCGGCTGGCGCATTCAACGCGAGCGCGGGATCCTCGAACTGCACGCGTGCGCGCGGCTCCGAGTAGCTCGCCTCTCCGACGCCTTGGAAGACGCGATCGACCACCGAACGCGCTTGGTTTCTGGCGAGCACGTCCTCGCCGACGACATCGCCGCCGATCCATGCGATCGAATCGAGCAGCGCGACCCCGACCCAGAATACGAGCACCACGATCGCGGCGGGCTGGCGCCGCCAGACTTTCGCGAGGTGCTCGCTCCACAGGCGATCGCGCCGCACTGCGCGCCCGGCGAAAACGAGGAATGCGACGATCAAGGCGACGATCGCGTTGGCGACGACATGAGCTTCCACGCGGCTACTCGAGCCGTACGCGCGGATCGACCAGCGCGTAGGAAATGTCCGTCAGGATCTGCGCGACCACGAACAGGATCGAGCCGATGAAGACCATCACCCGCAGTGTCGCGAAATCGTTGTTGGTGATGGCATCGACCGTCACCGAGCCGAGCCCGGGAATCCCGAAGAACGATTCGAGCAGCAGCGCACCGGTAAACAAGAACGGCACCTGCATCACGACGCGCGTCAGCACGGGGATCAAGCTGTTGCGCAGCACGTGGCGCAGCATCACGCGCATCTCGCTCGCGCCCTTCGCGCGCGCGGTGCGCACGTAGTCGCGGCTCGTCTCCTCGACGAACACCGTGCGCAAGAACCGCACCTCCGCGCCGAGCGCAGAGATCACGCCCACCGCGACCGGCAACCAGAGGAAGCGCGACATCAACTCGAGGCTGCGGTCGTAGCCCGAGAGCGGGAACCACGCGA
>JANNKN010000486.1:0-2542 GCA_031396315.1 Deltaproteobacteria bacterium | reverse complement strand
AGTCTTCGGAGCCGAGCGGAGTAAACCGGTAGAGACCGCAGACAATTCCGCACTGAGCGGCGTCGCGCCGCTCAGTGCGGAATTGTCTGCCCGCCGTTGGCGCGCCAGATTTGGCCGGTGCAGTAGCGGCTGGCGTCGCTGGCGAGGTAGAGGATCAGCCAGGCTTGATCGAAGACGTCACCGACGAGGCCGAGTGGTGACATCGATTTCATGGATGCCAAGAACGCGTCGTAGCGTGCGGGGTCGAGGGAGCCGTCGGGCTTGCGCAGGTGGCGCTCGGTGAACTTCGTGAGCGTGACGCCGGGCGCGAGCACGTTCACGCGGATGCCTGCGGGCCCCGCCTCGGTCGCGAGCGTTTGCGTGAGCTGCGTGACGGCGGCCTTCGTGAGCGCGTAGAGGCCGTAGTTCGGCACCGCCTTGTCGATCGCGCCGCTCGCGACGTTGATGATGCTGCCCGAGCCGCGCGGCCGCATCGCGCGCACGGCGGCCTGACAACCGAACAGCGTGCCCTTCAGGTTGATGCCGACCACACGATCGAACTCGGCCTCCGTGAGCTCGCCGAGCGGGCCGTCCGTGGGCACGCCCGCGACGTTGCACATCACGTCGAGGCGTCCCCACTCGGTCGTTGCGCGCGCGACCAGCGCGTCGACTTGCTCGCGGCTCGCAACGTTCACCGCCTGCGCGAGCGCGGCGCCGCCGTCCGCGCGAATCGCCGCCGCGGTCTGCTCGGCACCGCTCGCGTCTAGGTCGCCCACGACGACGCGCGCGCCCGCCGTGGCCAGCACCTCTGCCGCCGCGCGGCCGATCCCGCTCGCGCCGCCCGTAACGACTGCGGTGCGCCCTTCGAGCCGGAACACTTGCTGGATGTCACGCATGCTTCGCTCCTTCGATCGAGGCGCAGAGCGCTGGGGCGATCGCGCGCGCCAGCAGAACGTGCCCCGCGTCGTCTGGGTGAATGCCGTCGGGCAGGCGCTCGCGCGGCACGAGCGAGAGCCCGGGCACGAGCACGAGCGCGCGATCGCCCGCGTCGCGCGCTGCCAGGATCGTGCGCTCGAACGCGGCGCGCAGATCCGCGAGCGTCGCGCCGAGCTTGTTGGGGGCGCGCTCCGCGTCCGCACGCAGGATCGGGCTGATCGCGACGAGAGGCGTACGCGGGTGCGACGCGCGTACGATCGCGAGGAACGCGCGCAGGCCCGCCGCGAAGAGCTCCGCGCTGTGCGGCGTGCGCGTCCAGCAGTTCGTGCCGTGGGCGATCGAGATCAAGTCGGCGGGCAACTGCGCGATCTCCTCTGCGCTCGCGAGCTCGCCGCGCGCGGCGCCCGCATAGCCGAGGTTTACGACGTCGAGCCGCTGCTCGCGCGCCAAGATCTGCGGCCACGCACCCGCGGGCTCGCTCGCGCACCAGCCTTCCGCGATCGAGTCCCCGTAACAAATCCAGCGCGGGTCGCGCGGCGCGGGTGCGATCGCACCGCCGAGCGCGCGCACGCCGAGCAGCGTCGGGCGCATGCCCTCGGGCAAGTAGACGATTGCGCGCCCGTCCCCGCGCCCCCCGGCGAGCCGCACGCTGCCGTCGCCGAGCAGCGCGTCCGCCTCGCTCACGCGCACGCCGTCGCGAAACAACACGAACTTCGTGCCGGCGCTGGCGCCGCGATAGCCGAGCTCGCGCGTCTCGGTGCGGTACGCGACCTCGACCGCCTCGCACGCGCCCGCGAACTCGACCCGCACGCCGACGGGAAGCGCCGCGCTCGCGCGCGTGTCCGCCGGAAGTCGCAGCCCGAGTGGCCCTGGATCGCAGCGCGGATACGCGCCGAGCTCGCCCGCCGGCCACGCGCAGCCGCGCAGGAACGGCTCGACCTCGGCAGAACGTGCGAACGACATGGCGGCGCATGTTGGCGCGGCCTACGACGCGGAGCTAATCGGCTCAATCCGCAAAGGAGCGCGCGTGAGCCGAGTGGCATTGATCACGGGCACTTCCTCGGGCATCGGCCTCGCCAGCGCGGTCGCATTCGCGAAGGCCGGCTTCCGCACGGTGGCAACGATGCGCGACCCGGAGAAGGCGGGCCCACTCCGCGAGCGCGCCGCACGCGAAGGCGTGTCGGTGGACGTGCGCGCGCTCGACGTCGAGAGCGCGGAGAGTGTCGCGCACTGCATCGCCAGTGTGCTGCGCGATCTCGGCACGGTCGACGTGCTCGTGAACAACGCCGGCGCAGGCTTCGTCGCGGCGCTCGAGCAAACCTCCGAGCCCGAACTGCGCCGTGTGATGGAGGTGAACTTCTTCGGCGTCTGGCGCACGACGCAGGCCGTGTTGCCGGCGATGCGCGCGGCGGGGCGCGGGCGGATAGTGAGCGTCACGAGCGTGGGTGGGCTGTTCGGGCAGCCGTTCAACGACGCGTACTGCGCCGCGAAGTTCGCCGTCGAGGGTGCGATGGAAGCGCTCGCGCCGGTGGCCGCACGCTTCGGCGTTCAGGTCGCGGTGATCGAGCCCGGGCCCGTGAACACCGAGTTCGTCGGCTCCGTTCAGAAGAGCTCGCCGGCGGCGGCG
>JANNKN010000481.1:0-2992 GCA_031396315.1 Deltaproteobacteria bacterium | reverse complement strand
GCGCGGCTACGGGCGCGGTGCAGCCGAGTGCGAGTGCGAGCAACGAGAGTGCGAAGAGCGCGCGCATCGGAGCCTCCTGGCGTGACGCGCAGCCTACGCCGCGCGCGCCCGCGGCGCGCGAAAACACGACGGGGCTCGGTGATCTCTCACCGAGCCCCCGAATGCTGGCGCGCCCAGCAAGACTCGAACTTGCGACCTCCAGGTCCGCAACCTGGCGCTCTATCCAACTGAGCTATGGGCGCTGATTTCTGGCTCTGCGAAGGCGCGGCACTCTAGCCGACGCCCCGGAGACTGCTCCACCGATGTGACGTGAACTGCGTCCGAGCGACCCGGAGATCAAGGCGTCCATTCGAGCTCACGGATCGCGACACTCCCGGGAATCACCGTTCCGAACGGCTCGCCAGGCCAGCCCGCACTCGTCACGTACCAGCTCTGCGTGTCGGGATCGACGAGGTACTCGGGCGCGTGGGCCTCGAGCCGCGCGTCGGCCGTGCCAGGATTCCCGTCGTAACGGCCGAAGTCGAACGGGTTCTGCGAGCGAAAGAGCAGCGTCTCGTGATAGTCCGCGGGCCCTGCGCCGCTGCCGGTGTACGTGATCGAGAGCCAGAACTCGCCGTCGCGGCGGAACACGAACGGCGATTCCGTGGCCGCCCAGGGCGGCTGCTTCGGCGCGCTCTCCGCCGTGCGCAGCGCGAAACGCACGAAGCGCCAATTCAACAGATCCTCGGAAACGCACACGCTGATGGCGCCCGCGCGGCCGCGCTTGCCGGTGGCGTAGAGCAGCCATGTGTCGTCATCGAGGCGAAAGATCATGCCGTCGCGCATCACGCCCTGGATCGGCGCGCCGACCAGCGTGCACGGCGCTTCGTGCCAGCTCTCCAGCCGCGGATCGTCGCAGACGGCGGCGCGAAGCAGGTCGGGCCCATACAGCATCACCCAGCGCTGGCCGTCGAACGCGACGGCGGGCGCCCAGGCGCGCGTTCCAAAATCGCACGCGCGGCCGTGCTCCTTGAAGCTGCCGCCCGCGAGTGAAGGACCCGAGCCGTGACAGAACCAGCGCTCGTTGTGCGGATCGATCTCCGGCGTCGCTTTCGTGATCCCAAAAACGTGCCAGCGACCCTCGGGCGCGCGCACGACGCAGTGGTCGTTCACGTACACACCCGTGCGCGACGGCGTGAACAGCGCCCGCCAACCCGTGCCCGCAAGCTTCGGTGTTTGCATGCGCGCTCTCCTCGATGGAAATGACGGGAAGCCCGAGGCGCGTGGCGGTGCAGGTAGTCTGAAGCGAACTCGTCTCTCAGCATAATCGCTGACCTGCGGGACTCTACGCGACGGCATTGCGCGACCCCGCTCGCGCGGGAAAGAATCTCCGCACCCGTCGCCAGCCTGATGCCAGCCAACGGTCGTTGGGGGCATGCGTGGCGACTCCGGAGGCTCGCTCGTGGAGCGATGCGTTCGCTGACTTCTCGCGCAAAGCGGGGGGCGCGACCGCTGCGCTCGTCCTGGTGGTCGGTTTGGGCGCGATCCTCCGGCTGCACGACATCGGCGACCGCAGCTTCTCGCACCCTGAGAACTTCGTCCCGGGGTTCCCCGTGCCCGATTGGACGACCTTCCCGCCCTCGCGCCCTGACTTGCGCGCAGTCCTCGTAACGACGCTCGAGGACGGACATCCGCCGACGTATTTCGTCGCGCTCATCCCTTGGATCCGCGCGTTCGGCACGAGCGAGGCGAGCTACCGCATCCCCTCGGCGTTATTCGGGGTGCTCTCGATTCTCCTCGTCTTCCGGATCGCGCGGCGGGAGCTCTCCTCGAGTTGGGCACTTCTGCCGGCGGCACTGCTCGCCCTGCACGGCTTCCACGTGTTCTGGAGCCAGCTCGCGCGGCCCTACGCCGCCTCCACGTTTCTCGGGCTGCTCGCGACGCTCTTCTTGCTGCGCACGCTCGAGCGCGGACGCGGAGGCGATGCAGCGGGGTTGTTTGCGAGCACGCTGCTCGGGCTCGCGACCCAGCTTTATTTGTGGCCCCTCACCTTCGCGCAGATGATCGTCGCCGCGCTGAGAGAGTGGGGCGAGCGCGGCACGCTCCGCGCCCTGCGCGTGCAGCTCGCCGCGGTGATCGTCGCAGCGCCGATCGCGGCCCTCGCCGTCGTGCAGAATCCGCCGACGGGATGGAGCGACCCGCGCCTCGACTACTTCGAGCTCGGCTTCGCGTTCCTGCGAAACGCGCGCTTCTGGGGCAACGCGCCGGCGACCTTCGTGCCGCGCAGCCTCTTGCTCGCGGCGACCGTCGCGCTCCTCGCGCTCGCAATGATCCGCGCGTTCCGGAGCGTCGCCGATCCGCCGCCGCCGATCGCCCCGCGGCCGCACTGGATCGCGACGTGGCTGCTCTCCGATCTCGCGCTGCTCTCGGCCGCAGCAATGCTCGCGCTCTACGTTGCGAACGGCGCGACCCGCCTGACCGTGCTCGCGAGCTGCGGGTTCCCCCTAGCACTGGTCGCGCTCGCTCACGGAATGCAGGCGATCGTCGAGCCGCGCCTGCGTCCCGCGTCCGCGCCTCGGCGTCTCGCCGCACCGCTCGCTCTCTGGCTCGCCCTGCTGCCCCCGGCATTGATGCTCGCCGTATCGGCCGTGCGCCCGAGCTGGGTCGCGCGCGGCGCGCTGGCGTACGTGCCCTACTTACTGATCGCAGTGGCGACCGGCGCCGCCGCGCTCGCGCGGCAACGGCTGCTCGCTGCACTCGTCGTGGCGTTCCTGCTGACCGCGAGCGCTTCGTCGCTGCGCTACTTCGCCGAGGCCGAGTCGGGGCCGCGCGACTACCGCGGCCTCGCGCTTCAGCTCGTGCCGAGGCTCGCGGCGGACGACGCGATCTTCGTACACCGCGAGAGCTACTCGTACCCACCGCTCTTCTACTACATGCCCGAGCACCTTCACCAGCTCGTGCCCGGCGACTGGGCGGCGTTCGTCGCGCGCGAGCAGCCGGCGCGCGTCTGGTT
>JANNKN010000472.1:0-1181 GCA_031396315.1 Deltaproteobacteria bacterium | reverse complement strand
GCGGTCACACGCCCTTGCTCTTCTCTAGCGCCGCCTTCAAATCCTCCCACACCAGCCTGCGATTCTCCGGCGTGTATTGCCGTAACAAGAACGCGGGGTGGAAGGTCGGCATCACGGGGTAGCCGCGGTAGTCGTGCCAGGTGCCGCGCACGCGCGAGATCGCCACGTCGTGGCCTAACAGCAGGCTCGTGGCGGGCTTGCCGAGCGCGACGATCACTCTGGGGCGGATCGCGTCGATCTGGCCGTCGAGGAACTCACGACAGGCGGCGACCTCGTTCGGCAGTGGCGTGCGGTTGGCCGGCGGCCGGCACTTCACGGCATTCGCGATGTAGACGCTGGCGCGCGGGATCTTGAGACCGGCCTCGATCATCTGCGTGAGCAGCTCGCCGGCGCGGCCGACGAAGGGCAGGCCGGAGAGGTCTTCCTGCTCGCCTGGCCCTTCGCCGACGAACATCAGCTCGGCGGAGGGATTGCCGTCGCCGAACACGATCTTCGTGCGGCCCCGATGCAGTGGACAACGCGTGCAGTTGCCGAGGTACTCGCGGACTTGCTCCAGCGAGCGCACTTCCCCGAGCGGTAGCGTGGGCGCGCTCGAAATCAGCGGCGGTGTTTCGACCTCGCGCGCGATTGGCACCTTCGCTCTGGCCGTCGGTACTTCCACGCGCGCCTCCGCCTCACGCGTCGGCGCCCACGCGAACTCTTCCTCCGCGAGCTCCTCCAGCCGCGCGCGCGCGGCGCGCAGCACGGCCTTCGCCTCGGCCTCTAGCGCCCGGTCCACTTCGGGCTCCGCTTCTCGAAGAACGCGGCGATGCCCTCCTGCGCGTCCTCGGTTCGCGAGGTGAGGATGATCGCCTCGCGCAGATAGGTGAGCGCGGCGTGCGCTTCCATCTCGGCCATCGTGTAGACGGCCTCCTTGCCCATGCGCAGCGTCGACGGAGAGTAGGACGCGAACGTCGCGCAAAGCTTCGCGACGGTGGCGTCGAGCTCGGCGTCGGGCACGACACGCGTCGTGATGCCGAGCGCCTGCGCCTCCTGCGCTCCGACGCGCCGGCCCGTGAGCACCAGATCCACTAATACCTTGCGGCTGCCGACCGCGCGCAGGATGGGACCGCTTCGCGCGGCGCGCCGCCGGACTCGACTATACCGTAGGTGTGCAGCGGCGTCGGAGAGGCTAGAAACTC
>JANNKN010000388.1:0-1818 GCA_031396315.1 Deltaproteobacteria bacterium | reverse complement strand
ACAGCCACGAAGTCGCGCTGCCGGTCGGCGTGAAGCGCCTGCACGGCGATCGCCAACAGCCGGGCGTGCTCGACGCCATGCTCGGCCCGCAGCGCGACGCCTTCGACGCGGTATTCGACAACACCTCGTACACGCCCAAGGATGTCGCGCCCCTCGTCGAGCTCTTCCGCGGGCGCGTGAAGCATTACGTCTTCACGAGTTCGACCGCGGTCTATCGCCGCAGCCTCGTGCAGCCCGTGCTCGAGTCGTTCCGCCGCCACGACCCGGCAGACGAGGACCCGCGCAAGGCCTACGGCGTCGGCAAGGTGCGGGTCGAGGATCTGCTCGCGGCGGAGCACGCGCACAGCGGCTTTCCGTTCACCACGCTGCGGGTCGGACACACGCTCGGGCCGATGTCGCCGCTCGCGTCGCGCGATCCGGTGTTCTTCGCGCGCCTCGAGCAAAGGCGGCCGATCCCGATTCCCGGCGAGGGGCTCCCGCTCGTGCACTTGGTTCACGTCGCGGACGTTGCCGCGTGCATGGCGTCCGTGATCGAGACGGAGCGCTCGATCGGGCAGGCCTACAACGTGCTGGGTCGCGAGGCCGCGAGCGTGAGCGCGATGCTTCACCTGATGGCGCGCGCCGTCGGCGTGGAAGCGCAGATCCTGCACATGCCCATGGAGGCAGCGCGCCGCGCGCAGCCTCCGCTCGTGCACTGGGGCGAGGCAATTACGGGCAGCGTCTACTTCTCGCTCGACAAGGCGCTGCGTGAGCTGCCATGGGCGCCCCGCTTCGGGCTCGAGGACGGCTACCGCGATTCGTACGAGTGGTTCGTGCGCGAGGGCCGCAGCCGATACGCGTTCGACTTCGCGCGCGACGACGCGCTGATCGCGAAATTTGGCGGCGCCGCGATCCAACCCTGAGGAGGACGAGCAATGGGTGTACTCACGAATCGCGTCGCGCTCATTACGGGCGGCGGCCTCGGCATTGGCCGCGGCATCGCACGTCGCTACGCCGCCGAGGGTGCCGCGATCGTGGTGGCCGAGCGGGATCTCGGCGCGGGCCAGCGCTGCGTCGACGATCTCCAGCGCGAGTTCGGCGCGAGCGCCGAGTTCATCGCGACCGATGTCGGCGTCAAGCAGCAGGTACTCGACGCCGTCGCGCTCGCAACTACGCGTTTCGGTCGGATCGACGTGCTCGTCAACAACGCCTGGGGCGGCGGCCAGATCGGGCGGCTCGATTAGAAGACCGACGCGCTGATGGAACACGGCTTCCGCGTGGGCCTAATGAGTGCATTCTGGGGGATGCAGGCGGCCTTCCCGCACATGCGACGGCAAAGCTGGGGGCGCATCGTCAACCTCTGCTCGCTGAACGGCGTGAACGCGCACATGGGAACCGCGGAGTACAACTTCGCGAAGGAGGGCCTGCGCGCGCTCTCGCGCACCGCCGCGCGCGAGTGGGCGCGCTACGGCATCTGCGCAAACGTGATCTGCCCGGCGGCAGCGACGACCGCGTACGCGGCGTTCTACGAGGCGAACCCCGAGACCGCCCAGGCGATGGCGGCCGCAAACCCGATGGGTCGCATGGGTGATCCGGAACAGGACATCGCGGGCGTCGCGCTGTTCCTCGCGTCGGAGGATTGTCGGTACCTGACGGGCAACACGCTGTTCGTGGACGGCGGGGCGCACATTAATGGGGTGTCTTGGGCGCCGGAGCTGCCGGAGTAAGGAGTACGTCGTAAGAGCATCGAGGCGGCTTCGGAGGCGGGGCAGCTCGCTGCGGCTCGGCGCTCGGCGCTCGGCCGCTGTGCGCGATGGGCGGGTGTTAAGGGGCGCAGAG
>JANNKN010000381.1:0-11144 GCA_031396315.1 Deltaproteobacteria bacterium | reverse complement strand
CTCGAGTTCGCCGCCGACGTCGGCTTCGACGGCATCTGCGTAAACGAGCATCACTCGAACGGCTATGGCCTGATGCCGTCGCCGAACCTGATCGCTGCGACGCTCACGCGCCGCACGCGAGACGCCGCGATCTGCGTGATGGGCAACTCGCTCGCGCTCTACAATCCGCCGATCCGCGTGGCCGAAGAATTCGCGATGCTCGATTGCATGTCGGGTGGACGCCTGATCGCCGGCTTTCCGGTCGGCACGCCGATGGACACTTGTTATGCCTACGGCATCAACCCCAGCCAGCTGCGCGAGCGCTACCACGAGGCGCACGACCTGATCGTGAGAGCATGGGCCGCCGACGAACCGTTCACCTGGAACGGGCGATACAACCAGCTGCGCTACGTGAACCCGTGGCCGCGCCCAGTGCAGCGGCCCCATCCACCGATCTGGATTCCTGGTGGCGGCTCGATCGAGACCTGGCAATGGTGCGCGCAGCTCGACTACGTCTACGCCTACCTCTCGTACTTCGGATACAAGCAAGGCGAAGCCACCATGCGCGGCTTCTGGGACGAGATGCAACGCCTCGGCAAGGATCCGAATCCGTTCCGTGCCGGCTTCCTTCAGTTCGTCGGCGTGGCCGAGACGCGCGAAGAGGCGCTCGAGCTCTACGCCGAGCCTGCACAGTATTTCTACGAGCGCTGCCTTCACGTCGATTCGCGTTGGGCGTCGCCGCCGGGCTACGCGAGTGAGGCGACGCTGCGTGCGCGCGTGAAGTCGCAAATCGTGGCGGCGGCCGAGCGTGCGACGGCTGAGAGCGCGAGCGCGCGGCCGAGCTTCGAGGACATCGTGCGCAAGGGCTACGTGATCATCGGCAGTGCCGACGAAGTCGCCGAGCAGTTGCGCGAGGTCGCGGTGAACCTGAACGTCGGGCAGCTCATGTTGTTGCTGCAGTTCGGCAACATGAGCAAAGATCTCGCGTTTTACAACACTGAGCTGTTCGCGAAGAAGGTCGCGCCGCAGCTGCGCGGGTTGTTCGAGAAGGAGTGGGAGAACCGCTGGTGGCCGAGGCCGCTGCCGGCCGCGGCGCGTGCGAGCGCGCGCGAGCTGCGTCGATGAGCGGAGTGCGCGAGCACTCTGTGCGCGTGCGCGGCGAGAGCGTGCGCGTGTGGGAGAAGGGCGCGGGCCGCACCGTCGGCGTGCTCGGCGGGCTGCTCGGCTTCCCGTGCTGGACGCCATTCCTCGACGCGCTCGCGCAGCGCCACCACGTCGTCGTGCCATCGCTGCCCGGTCACGCGGGCGGCGGCGATTTCCGTCGGCTCGACGACCTTGCGGATTTCGTGACCGCGACGCTCGACCTGCTCGACGCGGCGGATCTCGAAGGAGCGGATTGGGTCGGGCTCGGCCCGGGCGCGACGCTCGCCGCCGAGTGCGCTGCGTTCTCCCGCACCGCGGTCGGGAAGCTCGTGCTGGTCGCGCCGTTCGGGCTGTTCGATGCGAGCGACCCGGTCGCGGACTTCTGGGCGCGGCGCGCGAACGAGCAGGCCGCGACGTTCTCGGCGAAGCCGACGGAGTTTGCGCGCGAGGCCCTCGCGCCGCCGCCCGGGGCGGACGAGACCGAGCACCGCATCACCCAGACGCGCGCGCTGGAGATGGCCGCGCGGTTGTTATGGCCGACGGGAGACCGCGGGCTCGCGAAGCGGCTGCATCGCGTGCGCTGCGAGACACTGCTGGTCTGGGGCGAGCGCGACGCGATCGTGCCACCGAGCTACGCGAAACGCTTCGCGGATGCGATCTCCGGAGGTACGCAGACGCGCATCCTGCCTGGCGTGGGACACGCGGCCGATTTCGATGCCCCGCAGGCGCTCGCTACGGCGGTCGAGGAATTCCTCGGCGATTGAGCCCGTGTCGGCTGCGCCCTAAGCGTTCAGTTCGCCGCGCAGCACCGTCACCGCTTGGCCGAGTAGGTGGACGCGCGCGCCGCGCTGGCGGACGCGCACGATGCCAGTGCGCAGCGAGAGCTGGAAGCCCGTGAGCTCTTCGCGACCTAGGCGCGCGCTCCAGAACGGCGCGAGCG
The DNA here is from genome assembly GCA_031396315.1 of Deltaproteobacteria bacterium. Classification (GTDB taxonomy): domain Bacteria; phylum Myxococcota_A; class UBA9160; order UBA9160; family UBA6930; genus VGRF01. The sequence goes on along the minus strand of JANNKN010000381.1, from coordinate 9,082 downwards.
AGCAGTGCGCGCCGCCCGTGACAGGGTCTTCATCGATGCCCGCCTTCGGCACGAAGAAGCGTGAGACGAAATCGTGGTCGCCCTCGCCGCGCGCGGTCAGAATTACGGCGTGCCCCGAGACTCTTCGCAGCGCGCCGAAATCCGGGCGCACCGCGAGCACGTCGGCAAGGCTCGCGACCTCGACCAGCCAGCTCGGGCCATCGCTCGTGTTCGGGCGTGGCACTTCGTAGACTCGCGCTGCGGCGAGGCCGAGTGAAGTCATTAGGCCCGGCGGCGGCGCCGTGGGCTCCGCGCGCGGCGGCAACGCCGGGAAGTCGAGCCGGATCCAGCCGCCCTCGCGCGCGGCGAGCAGCCGCCCCGAGAGCGTCTCGAACGCGATCTCCGCGTCGGGTTTCTCGCGCGCGGTCTCGAAGAGCACATGTGCACTTGCGAGCGTTGCGTGCCCGCACAGCGGAACCTCGACTGCGGGCGTGAACCAGCGCAGCCGGTACGCGTCCGCGTCGCGCCACAGGAACGCGGTCTCGGCGAGATTCATCTCGGCGGCGACGTCTTGCATCCAGGCGGCATCGCGAGCTGCATCGAGCAGGCACACCGCTGCGGGATTCCCGCGAAAGGGAACGTCGGTAAAGGCGTCCACCTGATGAATCGGAACGGGTTTCGTCATCGCGAGAACCTAAGCCGCCCGGCCGGCGCCGCGACCGAACGCCAGACGGAGACCTCCGTGCCGGGCGGCCGGCCAAGCCAGGCCATCCCGCCCACGCATCACAGCCGCGCGAGTAACTCCTTCACGCGCCGCTCGATCTCGTCGCGCACCGCGCGCACTCCGTCCGCGTCCAGCTCGCGCGGATCCGGCAGCGCCCAGTCTTCGCGGATCCGAGCGCGAACGTTCGGGCACGCGTCGCCGCAGCCCATCGTGACAGCCGCGTCGAATGCGAGCTGTTCGACGGCGTCGAGGCCCTTCGAGCTGTGCGATGCGAGGTCGATCCCGCGCTCGGCCATCGCTGCAATCGCCTTCGGGCTCACGCGGCCCGCCGGCCGCGAGCCCGCGCTGTGCGCCTCGACCCCGCTGCCGCCATGCAGGCGCGCGAACCCCTCCGCCATCTGACTGCGATTCGAGTTCTCGACGCAAACGAACAGTACGCGCTTCATGCGAGCCTCCAAGAAGCGGCGCGATGATAGGCTCCGTGGCGCGCTGACGAGGAGCGACGCTCATGAAGCACGCGGGGCCGGATGCGCATGCTCGCCTCGCGCCGTTGCTCGCCGAGCTTCGCCGGCTCGCGCAGCTGCGCGAGCCCAAACCGGGCACGTTCTATCGCGGGTCGGTGGCATTCCTCCACTTCCACGAGGACGCTGCGGGGGATTTCGCAGACGTGAAGGTCGCGGGCGACTGGCAGCGATCGCGCGTGGTCAGCGCAAAGGAGCGCGCGCTGTTGCTACGCCGAGTGCGCGCGCTGCTCGCGGGCTGAGTCGCGCCCGCTCAATCCCTGGGCGGTAATTTCGCGACGAGCTTTTGCGTCGCGACCAGGCGGAAGGATTGCTCGATGAGCCCGGCGACCACGCCCCAGTTCGGCTTCGTGTCGAGCACGACGCCGACCCAGCCGTTGGGCCCGACGTAGGGTGGCCGCCAGAAGCGCTTCGGGTCGCTCTCGATCAGCGCCTCTTGCAGGCCCGGCGGCGCCGGCAGCCACACCGACGCGTGCGGCGCGCCGTGGTGATAGTTGTCGAACATCGCGAACACCTTGCCCTTGCCCGCGAACCAGGTGGGCTCGCCGTGCGAGAGCTTTTCTTGCGCGTCGGGCAGCGCGAGACAGATCGCACGCAAGCGCTCGAGCACGGGGCCGCCGGTGGTCTTGCGCTCGGTACGCGTCGCGAGCGCAGGGGCATGCACGCCGAGTGAGCGCTTGGCCGGCATTCGCTTCCGGGGTGCTCTAGACGCCACGATGCTTCGTCCCCTCGCCGTACGTGACGAACCACATCTCGCTCGGCTCGTGAACGCGCGCCCAGTGCCAGGTGCCGCGAGGAATCAGCACCGCGCCCCGGCCGCGGAGGGGCAATGGCCTGTGCGCGCCGCCGGCTTCTTCGAGCACGAGATCGACCGCGCCCGGGACGAGCATCACGAGCTCCTCGCCCGCCGGATGCATCTCCCAATGCGGCCAGTCCACGGTGAAGCGCGAGGCCGTCACGAGCCGGCCGCCGCGCAGCTCGGGCTTCTCATCCAGCGTGCGCCAAAAATCGGGGGTGACCTCGATGCGCTTCGCGTCCGGGCCATCCGCGAAGTGCACGTACGTCTCGTGCAGATCGAACGCCGAGATTTCTTGAGCAGCGCTCATCACGTCTCCTCGCGAGCGCCAGCCTATCACCGCCTGCGTTCGGGCTGGGCTACCAAGCGCGGGCATGTGAACAGAAGGGCCGCAGCATGAGCGTCGAGTTCAACCAGGCCGCCGTGCGCGCCTATTTCGACGCGCTGGAACGCGGGGATCGAGCCGCTTTGCTCGCGCTCTTCCGCCCCGATCTGCGCTGGTCGGTGCCGAAAGGCGCGATCGCGCCGTACGGCGGCGTGCACTGCGGCGCGGAGAAAATCGTGGGCATGATGCTCGGTGCGGTGAGCGCGGCCTTCATTCCCGACACGCAGCGCGTCGCGATCGGCCTGATGCTCGCAGAGGGCGACGTCGTCATTGCCGAGGCGCAGATGACGGCGAAACGCCCGAACGGCGCTCCCGACTACGACAACGCCTACGTGTTCGTGTTCGAGTTCTCAAACGGAAAAATCTCGGAGATCCGTGAGCACGTGGACACGCGCTACGCCGCGCAGGCATTTGGGGGATAGGGCGATGAATCGGCTCGCAGGCATGGTCGCGCTCATTACGGGCGGCGCGCGCGGGCAGGGCGCCGAAGAGGCGAGACTGTTCGTCGCCGAGGGCGCGCGCGTGGTAATTGGCGACGTACTCGCGGCCGAAGGCGAGGGGCTCGCAAAAGAACTCGGCGCGAGCGCGCGCTTCGTGCGCATGGACGTGAGCCATGAGCCGGACTGGCAGGCGGCGCTCGCCGTCGCGCGTGAGCTCGGGCCGCTCACCACGCTCGTGAACAACGCAGCGATCCAGCACTACGCGCCGCTCACCGAGACCACGACCGAGGACTACCTGCGCGTCATCGGCGTCAACCAAGTGGGCTGCTTCATCGGGCTGCGCACGTGCGCGCCGGTACTCGCCGCAAGTGGCGGAGGCTCGATCGTGAACGTCGCCTCGATGGACGGCACGCGCGGCACCAACGGCATGGTCGCCTACGTCTCCTCGAAGTGGGCGGTGCGCGGGCTGACGAAAGTCGCTGCGATCGAGTTCGGCCCCGCGAACATTCGCGTCAACACGATCCTGCCGGGCTCGATCCTCACGCCGATGGGGAACCCGGATGACGAGGACATGGCGACTTACAATCGCCACTTCGCAGGCCACCCGCTCGGCCGCATCGGGTTGCCCGAGGAGATCGCGAAGCTCGCACTCTTCCTCGCCTCGGACGATTCCTCGTACTGCACGGGCGCCGAGTTTCTGGCCGACGGCGGCGCAACGGCGGGCGTCTTCTACGAAGGCGTCGTCAGCTCGTTCGCACGGAAGCGATAGCTGGCGCGAGAATTCGCGCGGCGGCCCCGCGCAAGGGAATGAGAACCAGCAACCCAACCCGGCAAGCGGTCCAGTGCCGCGCAGCGGCGCAGGCCGCGCGCAGCGAGGCGAAGCCGAGCGGAGAGTCGAAAAAAATGGAGAAGCTCGTCTATCTGTTGTGGAAGCCGGAGGCCGCGAGTGCCGACGCGTTCCGCGACCAGTTGTTGGGCGCGGCGGCGCAAGCGTTGATCACGGCCGGCGCGTCGAGGCTTCAGATCAACGTGTCGGACTCGGCAGTCGCGCCCGCCGCGGCGATGCGGCTGATGAACACGCGCCCGCTGCCAGACGCGCTCGTCGCGCTGTGGCTGCACACGCATCTCGACCGCAAAGGGGCGGAGATGGTGCTCGCGGCTGCTGCACCGCGCAGCGCGGGCTATCTGGTGCTCGACTCGGAGCCGATCCCGAACCTGAAGCAGCGCGTGGAGGACGGCGAGCGCACTCCCGGCTACTCACAGCTCGCGCTGATCCAGCGCCCGCCACGCATCGATCCCGAGCACTGGCTCCAAATCTGGCAGGGCTCGCACACGACGGTCGCGAAGGAGACACAGTCGACGTTTCGCTACGTGCAGAACGCCGTCGTGCGCTCGCTCACTCACGGCGCGCCGTGCTTCGACGCGATCGTCGAGGAGTGCTTCCCCGCAGCGGCGATGACCAGCCAGCATGCGTTCTACGCTGCGCTCGGCGACGACGCGAAGCTGGGCGCGAACCGCAAGCGAATGATGGAGAGCAGCGGGCGCTTCATCGACTTCGACCGCATCGATGTGATTCCCATGAGCGAATACGTGATTCGAAGTTGAGGGCGCGTAGTGGATGACGCGGAGTTCGCACGCTTCCAGCGCTGGGCCGAGCGCACGCTCGGCGGGAAGATCGTGCGCGCGGAGCGCCAGGGTGAACGCCGCTCCGGCGGGCGGCCCGCGTGGTTCCTGGATGTCGCACGCGGCGACGAGATGCTCGCTTGTTATGCGCGCATGGATCGCGGCGCCGAGCAGCTGATCTCGCGCGAGTTCACGCTCGAGCGCGAGCACCGCGTGCTCTGCGCACTCGGCGAGGCCGGCGCGCGCGTGCCGCGGGTGTACGGCTTCTGCGCCGACCCGGCCGGCATCCTGATGGAGCGCGTCGCCGGTGAGTTCGATTACACGAAGCTCGCGCCCGGCCCCGAGCGCGACGCGCTCGACGACGATTTTCTGCGCGAGCTCGCGCGCGTCCACGCGCTCGATGCTGCGCGCTTCGTCGCCGCCGGCATCGAGGCGCCCGCCGACCCGGAGAGCTGCGCGCTCCACGATCTCGCGCTCTGGGAGCGCGCGTATCGCAGCGTGCTGAAGCGCCCTGTGCCGATCGTCGAGTTCGCGACGCGCTGGCTGCGCCGCAACTTGCCCGCAGCGCCAGAGCGCCTCGCGCTCGTGCAGGGCGACACGGGCCCCGGGCAGTTCCTGTACTCCGGGCCGCGCGTCACCGCGATCATCGACTGGGAGTTCGCACACCTCGGCGACGCGGTGCTCGATCTCGCGCAGATCCGCACGCGCGATTTCTACAACCCGGGCATCGACCTCGCGCGCTGGCTCGCGCGCTACGAGGAGTTGTCCGGGCTGCGCGTCCCGCGTGCGAAGCTCGCTTACTACACGGTGAAGGCGATGTTGATTACGCCGCTGGCGCTCGCGGGCGTCGTGCAGAACATGCATCCGCGCACCGACCATGCCGAGTGGTACGCGCAGGATGTTTGTTACAAGCGCGCGACGGCGGAGGCCCTCGTCGAAGCGCTCGGCGTTCGAACGGATCCGCCCAGCCTTCCGCCGGCACTCGCGACGGAGCGCACGCCGATCTTCGCGTTGCTGGAGGAGAACCTGAAGGGCGAGCATCGCCCGGCCGCGCCCGACGACTTCGCGCGCTATCGCCTCGATCTCGCACTGCGCCTCGCGACGCACCTGCGCAACGCCGACGCGTTTGGCGCTGCACTCGAGGCGCAGGAGCTCGAGGAGATCGCGCGCCTCGTCGGCGCGCGCCCGCGCACGCTCGTCGAGGGAGACGTCGTGCTCGAGCGCTTCATCCGCACGAACGAAGGCGACGCCGATGCGCGCCTCGTCGCGTACCTCTACCGCCGCGCCATGCGCGAAGAGGCGCTCTGGCGAGGAGCGCTCGGGGCGGGCGAGAAGGCGGTGTTCCAGAAGCTCGCGTGAGCTCGGCTGCGCGCGTCTAGCAACCGCGCAGCTCGACGCACGGAGATGCGACCTTCACGCGCACTAGGAACTCGTGGAAATCGTCGAACTGCGCCAAGAGCCGCAGCTTCTTGCCGCCGCGGTAGCGCAACGTGAAGAAGCCGACCTGTTGGCCGGGCTGGATGGACTCGATCTCGCTGGCTTTGAGCTCGACGCGCATGCCGAGGCCGACGAATTGCAGCCGGTCGTCCGGCTGCCATTCGATGCACGTCGGAAAACGCGCGAAGAACCACCACTGAAGGGCCGCGATCGGCAAGAACAAGAACGGCGCGAAGGGATCGGCGTCCTGGCCCACCGCGAGGAACACCCCCCCGAAGAGCACCACGACGAAAACGGGAGCGAGCTGCAGGGCGCGACTCGCGAACGAGTGCCGAAACACCCAGCTCCGCGGCTCGGATGCCTCGGGGCTCACGCCCGCGGCGCGTCCTTCAGCTCCCAGCGCACGTAGGCGCGCTTCACGCCGCCGACGAAGCTCGAGTTGATGCGCTCGACCGTGCGCGCGCGCTCGATCGAGACCAGCCGATCGCGCAGCTGCGAGAACAACGCGCGCAGCTCGAGGCGTGCGAGGTGCGCACCGAGGCAGACGTGTTCGCCGCGCCCGAAGCCGATGTGGTTGTTGGGGCTGCGCTCGATGTCGAACTTGAACGGGTTCGCGAAGATCTCCTCATCGCGGTTGCCCGAGGCGTAGAAGAGGCAGACGGACTCGCCCTTCTTCACCGTCTTGCCGCGAATGTTCATGTCGCGCGTGGCGGTGCGCGTGAACTGGTTCACCGGCGTTACCCAGCGCACGGTCTCCTCGATCATGCCTTCGACGAGATCCTTGCGCGCGATCAGCTTCGCACGCTGGTCCGGGTTGTTGATGAGCTCCTGCACGCCGCCCGTCATGGCGTTGCGCGTCGTCTCGTTGCCGGCGACGACGAGCAGGAAGTAATACGAGAGCAGCTCGAACACCGGCAGCGGCTGGCCGTCGACTTTCGCAGTCGCGACGACCGAGATGATGTCGTCCTTCGGGCTCGCGCGGCGCTCCTCCGAGAGCGCATGGAAGTACTTGAACAGCTCCGTGCGCGCTTGATCGCTCGTCTCGCGCGCGCTGCGGCCTTGCTGAAACTCGGGCTCCTCGGGCGCGATCGTCTCGTTCGTCCACTTGAACATCAGCGGCCAGTCGGCCTCGGGCACGCCGAGCATCAGGCCGATCACCGCGATCGTGATGGGCGCGGAGACTTCCATCACGAAGTCGAACTCCTGTTTGCCCTGCGCCTTGTCGAGGATGCCGCGCGTGATCGCGTGGACCTTCGGTTCCCACACCTGAACCGTGCGCGGCGTGAACCACTTCGAAGCGACCTGCCGAAACTTCGCGTGGTCCGGCGGATCCATGTTGAGCAGATGCCGCGCGAGGATCTCGCCTTCCGGCGGCTGATTCGTCTGGTCGAACACCGCGAGGCGCGGCTGGATGATGAAGTCCGTCGGGTTCTTGCCGATGTCGACGATGTCCGCGTGCTTCGTGATCGCCCAGAACCCCTTGAAGAGCTCGCTATCTGGATAGAAGCGCACCGGGTCGTTGTTACGGAGCCACGTCCACGCCTCGTGGGGATAGCCGTGATCGCGGTATTGCTCGGGACCGACGATGTCGAAGGCACTCGGGGCCTGCGTGAAGGTCTGCGGAAGCTGCGTGGCTGCGCTCATCGCGAAGTCTCCAGTCGGGTTGGACGACGCCTCACCGTAGCCCACTCGACCGATCGGTCGAGTGGGAAGTACGGCGCCACCTGCCTTCCTGATCGACAGCGACCCTGCTTCACCTGCGGCACATTGCGGCGCTTCCGAGGAGCAAATCCCATGGCCGACGCAGCATCCTTCGCGACGCAGTTGGGCGCTGGGCCCGAGTGGGCACGCGCATTCGCGCAGGTGGAGAGACTCGTCGGCGGGCGCATCGTGCGCGCCGAGAAGCAGCCGCGCTGGCGGCCGGCGTTCTTCCTCGACGTGGACTGCGCGGGCGAGCTGAGGCCGGTTTACCTGCGCGGCGATCGCGGAGAGCTGCAGCACGGCGTGTACGGCCTCGACCACGAGTACCGCGTACTGATGGCGCTCGAGGCCGAGGGCGTCCCGGTGCCCCACATCTACGGCTTCGTCGAGGATCCGCTCGCGATCGTGATGGCGCGCGCGCCCGGCCGCGTGAACCTCGCGACGGCGAGCGACGACGCGGAGCGCAACGCGGTGCTCGATCATTGGATGGACGTCCTCGCCGCGATGCATCGCCTGCCGCTCGCGCGCTTCGAGTCGTTCGGGCGCGAGCGCCCGCAGCGCCCCGAGCAGCTCGGCCTCGGCGACTTCCCACGCTGGGAGAAATCCTGGCGCGATCGCAAGAATCGCCCCGACCCGCGCATCGAGTGGGTGATTCGCTGGCTCCACCGCAACGTGCCGAAGCACCGCAGCAAGCCCGCGATGCTGCAGGGCGACGCGGGCCAGTTCCTGTTCGAGAACGGCCGCGTGACTGCGATGATCGATCTCGAACTCGCCTACATCGGCGATCCGCTCGCCGACCTCGCCGGCATGCTGAACCGCGATCTCTCCGAGCCGATGGGCGACTTGAATCGCGCCTTCCATCGCTACGCGGCCCGGATGGGCGAGCCGCTCGACGTGAAGACCCTCTGGTACCACACCGCGCGCTTTGGCATCTGCACGCCGATCGCGTGCGCGCCGCTGCTCGCCGCTCCCCCTCCGCAGTTCAACTACCCGGTCTACCTCGGCTGGGACATCGTGTACGGGCGCATCTGTCTGGAGGCGATCGCGCGCTTCTCGGGGATTACGCTGCGCGAGCCCGAGCTTCCCGAGGCGGCGCCATCGCGCCACGCGCCCGGCTTCGATCAGCTCCTCGCGACGCTCGCCGCCGCGGGCCGCAGCTACGAGATCGACACCGCGTACCGAATCGCGGAGTGGGCGCGCGTGGTCGACGCGCGCGGTGCGAGCATCGAGCAGGACGACGCGGATGAAGTCGCGCGCCTAACAGGCGTGCGCGCCGCGCCCGGCCTCGACGCGGACCGCGCGCTCGAAGCGTTCGTGCTCGGCGCCGGCCCTGAGCGCGACGAGGAGATCCTGCAACTGCTGTATCGCCGTACGAAGCGGCAGCAGGCGCTGATGCAGCCCGCGCTGCGCGAGCTTGAGCACGCGCGCCTGCACGAGCTTCGCGCGAACGCCTGAGCGCGCCGCGCTCCGTCACCC
>JANNKN010000366.1:0-8763 GCA_031396315.1 Deltaproteobacteria bacterium | reverse complement strand
GCACCCGAGCCGCACCTCGACGCCGAGCCGCGCGATCTCGCGCGCGAGCCAATCCGCGATGTCGCCGATGCCGGCATGATGCGGCGCGCGGCGCGCGATGCGGAGCGTTCCGCCGAGCGCGTCCTCGGCCTCCGCGAGCGTGACCCGATGCCCGCGCAGCGCGGCGACGCGTGCGGCCTCCATGCCGGCGGGGCCGCCACCGATCACGAGCACGCGCTTCGGCGCCGCGGCTCGCTGCAGCAGCTCTTCGCCGAGGCGCAGCTCGTGGCCGGCCGCGACGTTCACGGTGCAGCCGAGGCGTCCCATCGCGAGACCGCCGACGCAGCCCTGGTTGCAACCGATGCACGGCCGGATCTCCGCGCTGCGGCCCGAGATCGTCTTGCGCACGATCTCGGGCTCCGCGATGTGCGCGCGGGTCATGCCGACCATGTCTGCGATGCCGTCGGCGATCGCGCGGTCGGCCTCCGCGAGGGTGCGGAAACGCCCCGTCACGATCGTCGGCAGCTGTGTGAGCTTCGTCAGCGGTGCGCTGTGCGCGAGCTCGTAGCCGGTCGGCTCGTGCATCGCCCCGATGATCTTGTGCGGGTTCTGGTGGCTTCCGTGCGAGACGTTCAGGTAGTCGATCAAGCCCTCGCGCAGCACGCGCTCCACGATCTCGCGGTGCTCCTCGACGTTGAGCCCGTCCGCGCGGTTGTGCGGACCGACGCGCGTGCCGAGTGGAACCGCAGGCCCGATCGCGTCGCGCACGGCGCGTAGCACCTCGAGATAGAAGCGCATGCGGTTCTCGAAGTGCCCGCCGTAGTCGTCCTCACGGCGGTTCGTGTGCGGCGAGAGAAACTGTTGGATCAGATAGCCGTGGGCGCAGTGCACCTCGACGCCGTCGAGGCCGCCCTCCAGCGCGCGCCGCGCCGTATCGGCGAACGCGCGCACCATCCCTTGGATCTCGCCCACGCTCATCGCGTGCGTCGGCTGGCCGCTCGCGCTCGTCAGCTCCGACGCGGACCACGGCCGCTCGCCGACAGCGCCGAGCTCGCTGCCGAGGTGATTGAGCTGCGAGAACACGCGCATGCCGTGCGGTCGCACTGCGCGCATCAGCGCCTCGTAGCGCGGGACGATGGCGTCGTCCCACGCGTTCAGCGTCATCGGGCCCGACGGATGCACGCCCGACGCCTCGAGCATCGAGAGCCCGACGCCGCCGCGCGCGCGCGCGGCGTGGTAGGCGATCAGGTCGTCGGAGAGGTCGCCGCCGCCGAGGTTCGTGCCGTGCGCGGTCCGCACGACGCGGTTCTTGATCTCGAGCCCGTTGATTTGGATCGGCGCGAGGACGTGCTCGAGACCCTTCATGGGGACCGCCCTCGGCGCTGGGAGCTACGACTCGGGCTTGATCTCGGCCACCGCGCTGCGCGCGGCTTGCCTGTCGCGAAACCACAGCGAGTTGATCTCGACGAAAGGCACGGCCTCGCTCGGCGTCGCATCGCCCGGGAAGATCGCCTGCACCGGGCACGCGGACTCGCACACGCCGCAGTCGATGCACTGCTCGGGCTCGATGTAACACATGCGGTCGCCGGCGTCGGTGTAGATGCAGTCCACCGGACACACCTCGATGCAGGACTTGTCCTTCACGTCGATGCAGGCGGCCGAGATCACGAACGGCATGCCGACCCTTCGCTCCTTCAGACCTTGCGCGGCCCCATGTAGTGCCGCTTCGGCCACAAGAAATCGATGCGCGTGCGGTGGATCCTCCACTGGCCGCCGGCCTTGCGGTAGAGGTCGTCGTACACGCCGAACAGGATCAGCGGGTTCTCGACGCCCTCGGTCGTGCGCAAGTCGAGCAAGTAGGCGCGGCCGTGCGCGGTCGTGGCGTCGACGAGGCGTACCGCGTGGTTGGTGACGGCGTGCATGACGCCGAATTCGGGGCCCTCGCTCTCCAGGTACTTGGCGTAGTTTGTGCGGATCTGCGCCTTTCCGACCCAGTCTCCGCCGTAGTCGGGGCCGAACTCGCAGACCGCGTCGTCGGTGAACAGGTCCACCAGCTCGGCCAGGCGCTGCCCGTCGAAGAAATGGGAATAGAGGATCCGCAGCTTGCGGATTGCCTCGACCTCGAGGAGCTCCTCGATCGCGTTCATCCGGGTCTCCGTTCGAAAGATGCGGCGCCGGCATCCGCTCGCGCAATCCGTTGCGGCGCCACTCGCGGTACGCTGCCGCGGCCGGATCGAGATTGCGAGAGGGGCCCGCATGGAGACGATCGCTTCGTTCCTCGAGACTCAGGTGAGCACCCGCGAGCGCGAGGTCGCCCGCCGCTTCCCGCGCATGCCGCAGGGACGGGCCGTCGACATGGGCCGCGCACCCGACGGCACGCCGCTGTTCGATCCGCGGGTCTTCGACACCGCGGAGTTCCAGCGCAACCCCTACCCGTACTACCGCATCCTGCGCGACCACTACCCCGTCTATTTCGACAAGCTTCACAATTGTTACTACGTCACGCGCTACGACGACATCACGGCTTGTTATTTCGACGACGAGGGCTTCAACACGATTCCGAAGGGCAGCTCGAGCGGAGTGCTCGGCAATACGCAGCTCGAGCTGTCGGGCGTCGAGCACCGCCGCCGCCGGAACCTCTACGGGCAGCATCTGGTCGGCGAGTCGCTGCAGAACCGCGTCCCGGCGATCCGCCGCCTCGCGGAGCAGATGATTGCCGCGTGGGAGACGGCCAAGGGCGACTTCGTCGTCGACCACCCGGACGGCACGCGCACGCTCGAGCTCGGCCGCGCCTTCGCCAACGAGTTCCCGATCCGCGTGGTCTGCCAAGTGCTCGGCTTCCCCGACGAGGCCAGCGACGCGTTCTTCTACTGGTACAACTCGATGATGTCGGGGCTCGGCGGCTCCGAAACCCACCAGCAGGGCCTCGAGGCGCGGCAGCACCTCGAGGACTACGTCGCCGGCATCGTCGAGGAGCGCCGCGTGCGCCCGACCCATCTCACCGACGAAGCAGGCAATCCGCTCGGCAAGGACATCATCTCGAAACTGTGCGAGAGCCGACTCGACGGCGACTACCTGTCGACGGAGGAGATCACCTCGAACATCGCGCTGATCGTCGGCGGTGGCGGCGAGACGACGCGCGGCGCGATCCTCAACATGTGGTACCTGCTGCTTCAGCACCCCGAGCAGTTCGCGCGCGTGCGCGAGGACGCGTCGCTGTGGGACGCCGCGTTCCACGAGACGCTGCGGCACTCGACGTCGATCGGCGGGCAGCCTCGCCACAACACCTTCGACGTCGAGCTACACGGCGTGCACATTCCGGCGGGCTCGCTCGTCCACATGGTGGACGTCTCCGCCAACCACGACGACCGCGTGTTCGCGGACCCGGAGCGCTTCGACGTCTTGCGGAGCGACCTCTACACCGGGAAGTTGTTACGGAGCGGCTACCGCAAGCACGGTCGGGCGAGCCACATGGCCTTCGGGGTCGGCCCCCACCTGTGCCCGGGCGCCTGGATCTCGCACCAGGAGTCGGTGACGGGCTCGCAGCTCCTGCTGAAGCACCTGAAGAACGTACGCATCGCCAGGGAACGCATGCCCAAGGACGTCGACGGCGAGAGCCTCGCGCCGATCGGCCTCGGCGCCATCCGTGAGCTCTGGCTCGAGTACGACCGCACGTGAGCGCGCCATGTCCGACGAGCGGCGCACCGGCCGAAGCGATGCCGGCGTCACCGTGGGCCACAACGGCGTCCCGATCGCACGCTCGCGCGGCGGCCCGAAGGCGTACCGCAGCTACGAGATCCACCAGCGCCGCCGCGTCGGCGAGTCCACCGCGAAGCTGCGCCCGAGCGCGCTGATCGATCCCGAGTTCCTCGCCGATCCGTACCCCACATTCGAGATCCTGCGCGAACATTATCCGTGCTACCGCGACTGGGTCGGAAACTCCTACTGGATCACGCGCTACGACGACGTCACCTCGATCCTCGCGGACGAAGCGAACTACGCGGCGCGGCCCAAGCGCTGGGCCTACGGGCTCGAGCGAGTCGGCCGCAATCTGCGCGGCGAGCTCGCGCTGCTGCAGCTGCAAGCGCGCGTGATGGACGAGCAGACGGCGCCGCTCGCTACGGCGCTCGTCGACGGCTTCGCGAGCCGAGGCAGCGCGAACCTCGCGCTGGAGTTCGCGGCGCGGCTCTCGCTCGAGCTGCTGACGCGCTTGTGGGGCATTCCCGAGCCGGAGCGCGTGCGCTTCGCCGAGCGCTACTGGCGCATGCAGCGCGGCGTGCAGGGCGCCGCGGTGGCGGAGGTCGCCGGACGCGGCGCCTTCTTCGAGCTGGTCGAAATGTTTCACGAGCGGCTCGAGGAGCACCGCCGGCGTCCCGGAGACGACCTCGTCTCCGTGGCCGCGAGCCTCACGCTGGAAGGTGGCCCCGCGACGGCAGAGGACCTAGCGGCCACGCTGCTCGAGACGGATCACGAGACGCTGCACGGCGCCCTCGCGAATCTCTGGTACTTGTTACTGACGCACCCCGAGCAGCTCGCCCGCATACGCGAGCAGCGTCGTCCCGAGGCGCGCATGCTGAAGCTCGCGTACCTCGAGGCGGTGCGTCACTCGACGCCGGTGCTGACGGCGAAGCGCTACGCGCGCCGCGAAGTCGAGCGCTTCGGGCAGGTGTTCCCCGAAGGCGCACTCGTGATCTGCGCCGCGGCCGCGGGCAACCGCGATCCGCGCGTGTTCGCCGAGCCCGATGCGTTCGTGGTCGGGCGCAAGGATCTCACGCAGCGCGAGCCGCGCGGCATGTACCGCGCCGACGGCCTCGCAGCGGGAATCACGGTCGCGCTCGGTCTGCCCTCGAAGCAGCCAGCGCTGCCCGAGGATCGGCCGCGCTCGCTCTACGCGATCACGCGCGACGCCGCGGTCGCCGCGAGCAACGTGCTGCTCGAGGCGCTCGACGATCTGCGGCTCGCGCCGGGCGCGAGCCCGAGCCCGCGCGCACTCGGCCTGGGCGAGATGCACGCCTGCTGGGAGCTGCCGGTGGCGTTCAAGCCGCACGCCTGATCCGCGGAGCGAAGGAGCCAAACTATGGGGACGATGGAAGAATTTCTCGCGAAGGCAATCGACCCGCGCGAGTTCGATCAGCCCGAGTTCCAGCGCAACCCGTTCCCGCTCTACAAGCGCTTGCGCGACGACCACCCGCTCTACCACGACCGCTTCCACAACCGCTGGATCATCAGCCGTCATCACGACGTCGTCGCGGCATTCCAAGACAACACGGGCTTCGATCGCGCCGTCTACAAGCCGGGCGGCCCCTACGAGTTCGGCTCACAGCATGTGTTCGGGCCTAACATCCTCGAGTACGGCAACAGCCCGCAGCACCGCTTCCTGCGCAACGTCGTGGCCGGCCAATTCGTCGGCGCCCGGCTCGACGCGTTCTTGCCGATGATCGACGAGATCGCGCAGGAGCTGATCGACAAGCTCGTGGGCACGGGCGAAGTCGAGCTCGTCGCGCAGTTCACGCACCAGTTCCCGATCCGCGTCATCTCGAACATGCTCGGGCTCCCGCGCAAGGACGAGGACCGCTTCGTCGGTTGGTATCAGGCGCTGATCGCCGGGCTCGGCTTCGGCGGCATCCACCTGGCGCGCGGCATCGCTGCGCGCAACGAGATGTGGGATTACCTGACACCGCTGATCGAGGAGCGGCGCGCGCGGCCGGGCGAGGACCTGCTCTCGCGCATCATCGCCGCAGAGCAGGGCGGCGCGCGCATGAGCAACCAGGAGATCAAGGGCTTCGTGGCGCTGCTGCTCGCCGCGGGCGGCGACACGACGGACAAGGCGATCGCCAACATGTGGTTCCACGTGCTCTACACGCGCCCCGATCAGTTCGCAGACGTGCAGCGCGATCCGTCGCTGTGGAGCAACGTGTTCACGGAGATGATGCGTTACGACCCGGTGGTGCACATGCAGTTCCGCCACACGACGCGCGAGATCGAGCTGCATGGAAAGGTGATTCCGGAGCACGCCAGCGTGACGCTCTACCTCGGCGCCGGGAACCGCGACGAGCGCGTCTTCAAGGACCCCGACACCTTCGACATCCACCGCGACGACCTACACATGGGGCGCGAGAATCGCTCGGGCCAGTACCTCGACGGCAAGCCCGGGCACCTCGGCTTCGGCATCGGTCAGCACTTCTGTATGGGCTACGCGATGGCGCGGCAGGAGGCGGTGATCGCCTGTACGCGGCTCGCCGAGGCGCTGCGCAACCCGCGCCCCAAGTTCGAGAAGCACGAGGGCATCACGGCGCCCTCGATCGACTCCGGCGGCTTCCGCTCCCCCGCCGAGCTGTGGATCGCATTCGACGCCTGAGGGAGGTTGCGTGCCGCTGAGGATCCAGATCGACCCCCGCCGCTGCACCAAGTCCGGCGAGTGTTATTACAACCACCCCGAGTTGCTGTCGGCCGGCGACGACGGCTTTCCGCGGCCGCTCGTCGCAACGCTCGAGACGGAACACCAGCGCAACGAAGCGCGGCAGGCGGTGGAGGTGTGCCCCTCGCTGGCGCTCTCGCTGGTCGATGTGAGATGAGCGACCTCGATCTCCGCGAGATGTACCGGCGCATGCTGCGCATCCGGCGCTTCGACGAGCGCTCGCTCGAAGTGCAGCGCGAGGGAGGCGCGATTCCCGGGCCGCTCCATCCGAGCACGGGCCACGAAGCGGCAGTCGTGGGCGCCTGCGCTGCGCTGCGGCGCGACGATTGGATGACGGGCAACCACCGCTCGCACGGGCACCCGATCGCGAAGGGCGCCGCGCTCGCGCCGCTGTTCGCGGAGTTGTTGGGGAAGCGGGGCGGGGTGTGCGGTGGGCGCGGCGGTTCGATGCACCTCGCCGACTTCTCGGTGGGGAGCCTGGGCGAATCCGGCATCGTGGGCGCCGGCCTGCCGATCGCCGTCGGCGCGGCGCTCTCTTCGCGCGTGCGCGGCACCGATCAGGTGGCCCTCGCATTCTTCGGCGACGGCGCGAGCAACGCCGGCACCTTCCACGAGTCGCTGAATCTCGCGGCGATCTGGAAGCTGCCGGTCGTCTTCTTCTGTGAGAACAACGGCTACGCCGTGACGACTTCTCAGGCCGCCGCGACCTCGGTGACCGACATCGCGGCGCGCGCGGCTGGCTACTCGATGCCCGGGGTCATGGTCGACGGCCAGGACGTGGTGGCCGTGTACGAAGTCGCGCGTGAAGCGGTCGAGCGCGCGCGGAGCGGCGGCGGACCCTCGCTCGTCGAGGCGAAGACGTATCGCTTCTGCGAGCACGCGGAGGGGCAGGGCATCCCCTCGCACTACCGCAGCGCGGAGGAGATCGAGCACTGGCGCGCGCGCGATCCACTCACGCTCGCGCGTGCGCTCCTGCTGCGCACGGGAATCGCGGGCGGCCCCGAAATCGCGGCGCTCGACGCCGAGGTCGAGCGCGAGATCGAGGACGCGCTGCGCTTCGCGCGTGCGAGCGAGTTCCCCGACGTGAGCGAGGCGCTGCGCTCTCCGTTCGCGAGCGACGCGCCGCGATGAGCGCGCGCGAGCTCAGCTATCTCGAGGCGATCCACGAGGCGCAGCTGCTCGAGATGACGCGCGATCCGCGCGTGATCCTGCTCGCGGAAGACATCGGCCTGATGGCTGCGGCCGGCCCGTATGCGGCGCTCGGCAAGAACCGGCTGTGGAGCACGCCGATCTCCGAGAGCGGCTTCGTGGGCATGGCGGTCGGCGCCGCGCTGACCGGGCTGCGCCCGATCGTGGATCTCGTGATTTCGAGCTTCGCCTACGTGGCAATGGATCAGATCGTGAATCAGTCGGCCAAGGCCGCCGGGATGTTCGGCTGGCAGCGCCGTGTGCCCTTCGTGCTGCGCGCTGCCATGTGGTACGGCCAGAACATGGCCGCGCATCATTCGGATCGCCCCTACCCCATGTTCACGAACGTGCCGGGCCTGAAGGTCGCGCTGCCCGCGACGCCGGCCGACGCCAAGGGCCTCTTGTTGTCGGCGATCCGCGACGACGACCCAGTGCTGATCTTCGAGGACCGCAATCTGTTCGCGATGCGCGGCCCGGTGCCAGAGGGCGACGCGGCGATTCCACTCGGGCGCGCAGCGATCCGGCGCGACGGGCGCGACGTGACGATCGTTGCGCTCGCGGCGTGCGTTGGGCACGCGCTGCGCGCGGCCGAGGCGTTGGCTCGGGACGGGATCGACGCGGAGGTGATCGATCCGCGCACGCTCGTGCCCTTCGATCGCGAGGCGGTGTTCCGCTCGATCGCGAAGACGGGGCGGCTCGTGATCGCGGATCCCGCGCACAAGACCACCAGCTTCGCGGCGGAGATCGCCGCGCTCGTGGCGGAGGAATGTTGGGACGCGCTGCGCGCGCCGATCCGGCGCGTGTGCACCCCCGACGTGCAGATCCCCTTCAGCCCCGCGCTCGAGCACACGCTCTACCCGGACGCGGACAAGATCGCCGCCGCGGCGCGCAGCGTGCTCGGAGTTCGCTGAGCGCAAGCGGCGCTTCGCCGCGCGCAGCGAGGCGAAGCCGAGCGAAGATCGAACAGTGGCCTCGGTGCGCGCGACGCCCCGCAGCAGCGCGGTCGGGCATCCGCAAGGGAACCGCAAGCGGCGCTTCGCCGCGCGCAGCGAGGCGAAGCCGAGCGAAGATCGAACAGTGGCCTCGGTGTGCGCGACGCCCTGCGGCAGCGCGCTCGGGCATCCGCAACGGAACAGCAAGCGGCGCTTCGCCGCGCGCCGCGAGGCGAAGACGAGCGA
>JANNKN010000365.1:0-15853 GCA_031396315.1 Deltaproteobacteria bacterium | reverse complement strand
CCCTCGAGAAGGCCGGCTTCGTCCCGAAGAGCGCTGAGATTACGAAGCACGCCGCAACGCACGTCCCGCTGACGGGCGACGCCGCCGAGACGATGGTGAAGCTGGCCGAGGCACTCGAAGACCTCGACGACGTGCAGACCGTGCATGCGAATTTTGACATCAGCGCCGAGGAGCTCGCGAGGCTCGCCTAAGGGCGAGCTTCGCAATCCTCCCTTGTTTACTTCGCTGCGGCGGCGAGGACGCCGCCTTCGCTGCGCGCTTCGCTTGCGTGGGCGGGTTCGGCGCACGGTGCTGGCGCAGGTCGAGGTCGCATCCCCAACTCGCGGCGCCGCGGCAAGGCATCCGGCTATTCGCGCTTTCGATTCGTCGCTCGTTACAGTGCGGCGGCGCTCGTTCCCCCCGCGCGCTTCCTATCCTCCACGAGGCAGGCAGCCCTTTGCGGATTCTTGGGATCGACCCTGGCACGAACGCGACGGGCTACGGCGTCGTCGAGCGCGACGGCGCGCGCCTGTGTCATGTGGCCCACGGCACGCTGCGTCCGGCGCGTGCGCAGTCGATGGCGGCACGGCTCGCACAGATCCATGCGGGGCTCGTGGCAGTCATCGCGCAGCACGCGCCGAACTGCGTCGTGATCGAGCAGATTTTCGTCGCCGCGAGCGCGCGTTCGGCGATCGTGCTCGGGCAAGCGCGCGGGGCGGCGCTCGCGGCGATCGGCGGAGCGGGTCTCCCCTTCGAGGAGCTGTCGCCGCAGGCCATCAAGCTCGCCGTCACGGGCAGCGGCGCGGCGCAGAAACAGCAAGTGCAGGCGATGGTGCGCCGCTTGCTCGCGCTCGAGGTGCTGCCCGCGCGCGACGCCGCGGACGCGCTCGCGGCCGCAATCTGCCGCGCGCAGATGCACGGTGCGCTGGCACGCAACGCGCGCGCGAACGCCGCCGCCGCGGCCACGCCGCTGAGCGAGGCGCGCAAGCTGTGGGAAGAGAGCGCGGCGCGACCGCGCCGCCGCGCGCGCGCCGCGCAGTTCGTGCTGCGAGGCGCGCGATGATCGCGCGGCTCGAGGGCACGCTGCTCGAGCGCACGCCGACGCGCGTACTGATCGACGTGCGTGGCGTGGGTTACGAGGCGTGGATTCCGCTCTCGACTTTCGGGCAGTTGCCCGACGAGGGGAAGACGGTCGCGCTGCGCATCTTCACGCACGTGCGCGAGGATGCGTTCGTGCTCTATGGCTTCGCGAGCGAGGCCGAGCGCGCCACGTTCGAGTTGTTACTGCACGCCAGCGGCGTCGGGCCGAAGCTGGCGCAGCGCATCCTCTCCGGCATCGACGCCCGCACGCTCGTGCGTGCGATTCGCTCGACCGATCTCGCGACGCTGCGCAGCGTGCCCGGCGTCGGCGCGAAGCTCGCGGAGAAGATCTGCGTCGAGCTGCGCGATCGCGTCGAGGAGCTGACGGACCTGCTCGAGAGTGGCACTGCGTCCTCGCGCGTCGCGAAGAGCGACGACGACGCCGCGCGCAGCCAACTGATCTCCGCGCTGCTCAATCTGCAGACGCCGCGGCCCAAGGCAGAGCGCGTTGCCGACGAAGTCATCGAAGCGCTCGGCGCCGCGACCGAGCTCGGCGAGCTCGTGCGTGCCGCGCTGCGCAGGTTGGCGCGATGAGCGCGGCGCAGCCGAGCGGAGTCGAACAGGGGCCTCGGGTTCGGTTGCTTCGCAACGTCGCGCGTTGGGAAGAACGCCGATGAGCGCCCCGGGAGAGCGCGAGACGATCGTGCCGGAGCCGCTGCCGGGCGAGGCGGCGCTCGAGGACAAGCTGCGCCCGCAGTCGCTCGCCGAGATGGTCGGGCAGACCCGGCTGCGCGAAAATCTCGGCGTCTTCATCGCCGCCGCGAAGCAGCGCGGCGAATGCCTCGATCATCTCCTGTTCTACGGCCCGCCCGGCCTCGGCAAGACTTCGCTCGCGCGCATCGTCTCGCGCGAGATGAACGCGCAGTTCCGCGCGACCAGCGGCCCGGTGCTCGAGCGCGCGAGCGACCTTGCTGCCCTGCTCTCGAACCTCGAGCCGAACGACGTGCTCTTCATCGACGAGATTCACCGCCTGCCTGCCGCCGTCGAGGAAGTGCTGTACCCCGCGATGGAGGATTTCCAACTCGACCTGCTGATTGGTCAGGGGCCGAGCGCTCGCTCGCTCCGGATCGACCTGCCGCGTTTCACGTTGGTCGGGGCGACCACGCGCGCGGGCCTGCTCACCTCGCCCCTGCGCGATCGTTTCGGCTGGTCTGCGCGACTCGACTACTACCCCACCGCGGACCTCGTCGGCGTGCTCGTGCGTTCCGCGCGCGTGCTCGCGATCGGCCTCGAGCCAGACGCCGCGGGCGAGATCGCCCAGCGTGCGCGCGGGACGCCGCGCATCGCGAATCGCCTGCTCCGCCGCGTGCGCGATTTCTCTTCGGTCGATCATGGCGCCGCGGCTCCGATCAGCGCCGACGTCGCGCGTTACGCGCTCGAGCGGCTCGACGTCGACGCCGCCGGCTTCGACAAGCTCGACCGCGCGCTGCTGCTCACCTTGATCGAGAAGTTCGGCGGCGGCCCGGTCGGCATCGAGACGCTCGCGGCGGCGCTCTCCGAAGACCGCGGCACGCTCGAAGACATCGTCGAGCCGTTCCTGATTCAAGGCGGCTTCCTCGACCGCACGCCGCGCGGGCGCGTCGCCACCCGCCGTGCCTTCGACCACCTCGGAATCGTGCTCCCGAGTGGCGCCAAGCAAGGCAGCTTCCTCTAGCGCCGCGGTCGATCGCGCCGGCCCGCTCTTCGGTCGGCAACTCGGCGGCAAACGCTCAGCCCCAGGCCGCGCTGCGCCGATAGAGGGCTCGATGCTCCGCGCCCTCGCGACCTTGTTTGCACTCGTCCTGCTCACGCTCGCGGCGTGGAGCCTGGGCGTCACGTTCGCGCCCGATCACACCGTCGTCAGCGCCGTCGATTCCGCCCTCCGTGGCGCGCTACGCGCCGCAGGCCTCGCGAAGGAGGCGAAGCTGCTGGTCGGCGTAGTGCCCGGCGGCGCGCTCGCCGCCCTCGGGCTCGCTTGCGCGATGGGCGCGTCGAAGCTCGGGAAGGGCGAAGGCGAAGAGTCCGCCGCACCCGCTTCGGGCGGCAGGTCGGAAGGCCCAGCGCTCGACGGCAAGACGCTCCGAAAGGTCGAGAAGGCCGCGGCGAAGCTCGCGAAGCAGGGCGACCTGATTGGCGCGGGCGAGCTCTGCGCCGAGAGCGGCCTGCACGAGCCCGCGGTGAAGTACTTCGTGGAAGCGCGCGAGCTCGTGAAGGCGGCCGAGGTCCGCCAGGACCAGAACAAGTTCGAAGAAGCGGCCGAGCTGTTCGCGCAAGCCAGCCGCTTCGAGACGGCGGGCGCGCTGTATGCATCGCGCAGCCAATGGGAGAAAGCAGCGGATTGTTATCGAAAAGGCGGCCGCATGAGCGTCGCCGGCGAGATGTACGAGAAGGCGAACAATCCGAAGCTCGCTGGCGAGTGTTACATGCGCTGCGAGTTCTATCGGCACGCCGCGCAGCAGTTCCTCCAAATTCAAGACTGGAAGCGCGCGGCGCAGGCCGTCGAGAAGGCGCTCGAGGAAGACCTCAACAACCCGGCCATGTCGCAGGACCGTGAGAAGGCGAAGGAGCTGAAAAAGCTCGTGCTCCAATCGGCGAAGCTGCACGAGCAAGCGGGCGACATCCCGGCGGCGTTACGAGCTCTCGAGCAGGGTCAAAACTGGGCTGCAGCGGCGGAGCTTGCGGAACGCGCGGGGCTGCACGAGCGCGCCGCGGATTTCCATCAGCGTGCGGGCAACGTTCCGAAAGCGGCCGAGGCGTTGCGCAAGCTCGGCGAGAACGTCGCAGCAGCGCAGATGCTCGGCGAGCACCTGCGCGAGAAGGGCGACGAACGGGGCGCAGCCGAGCTGCTGATCGAGGCGGGCGACTTCGGCTCCGCGGCAGATCTCTACCGCAAGCTCGAGGACTGGAAGCGCGCGGGCGAGACGTACGAGCGCGGCAGCGACGTGGTGCGCGCGGCCGAGATGTTCCGCCTCGCGCAGGAGTGGGATCGCGCGGCCAGCGCCTACGAGCGCGCGCGCCAGTTTCGCGAAGCGGCGGAGTGCGCGTCCCAGCTCGGCGATGCGCCGCGCGAGGCGCGCTACCTCGCGCAGGGCGGCGCGCATCTCGCTGCGGCGCAGGTCCTCACTCGCGCCGGCCACGAGGAAGACGCGATCAAGCTGCTGCAGCAGGTGACGCCCGAAGCGCCGGATTTCCGCGAGGCCGCGGCCTTGTTAGGCGAAGTCTTTCGCAAGAAGGGAAAGCACAGCCTCGCGCAGAAGAAGCTCGAGCAGGCGATCGGCGGCGAGGCGCTCTCGCTCGCGAACGCCGAGCTCTACTACCAGGTCGCGGCGCTGCACGAAGCCGCGGGCCAGCTGCATCAGGCGATCGAGGTCTACGAGCGCATTCTCGCGATCGACTTCCACTTCCGAGACGTCGACGCGCGGCTCGAATCGCTGCGAACTCTCGCGGCTGCGCAGGCCGCTACGTCGGGCGTGGCGGGCGTCACGGACTCGAAGCCCGGGGAGCCGCGCGGCGCGCGCTATCGCATCGACCGCGAACTCGGCCGTGGCGGCATGGGCATCGTGTTCAAGGCGATGGACCTCGTGCTCGACCGCACCGTCGCGCTCAAGGTCCTGCCCGACCAGCTGCGCGACAATCCACAGGCGCTGCGGAACTTTCTGCGCGAAGCGAAGGCTGCCGCGAAGCTGAATCACCCGAACATCGTGACGGTGTACGACGCGGGTGAGCAAGACGGCAGGACCTACATCGCGATGGAGTACGTCGACGGCACGACGCTGAAAGCGATCGTGAAGCAGCGCGGGCCGCTGGCTCCGCGCGCGATCGTCCACGTGCTCTCGCAGGTGTGCGAGGGCCTGCAGTACGCGCACGGCCACAAGATCGTCCACCGCGACATCAAGACCGCGAATCTGATGTGGACCCGCGAGAAGAAGGCCAAGATCATGGACTTCGGCCTGGCAAAGGTGGTCGAGGAAGTTTTGAACCACACGACGCTCGTCTCGGGAACGCCCTACTACATGAGCCCCGAGCAAACCGAGGGCACGAGCGTCGATCACCGCTCGGACCTCTACAGCCTCGGCGTCACCGCATTCGAGCTTGCGACCGGCACCCTGCCGTTCCGCGAGGGCAACGTGCCCTATCACCACGTGCACACCGCGCCGCCGGATCCTCGGAGCGTGCGGCCAGAAATCCCGCCGCAGCTCGCCGAGTTGATCCTGCGCTGCCTCGCCAAGCAGCCCGCTGCGCGGCCGCAGGAGGCTCAGGAAGTGCTCGGGTCCCTTCAAGCAATCGCTTTGCGGTGAAGGTTGCGCGGACTCGCGTTTTCGTAACGCGGGCGTCACGGTCGTAACTCCGCCGTCACAGTTTCGCCCATCGGCCAGCGATTCTGAGCCTGAAGCTGTGACCTCTCTCACGCTAAACGCCCAGGAACGTTGAAGAAATTTTTGTGCCGAAGCGGAGGCGGGATCCGAGCGACGTGGCACAGCGCTTGCTCTGCGAACGCGTGGAGCTGCGTGGAAGGGGTTGCCGGGACGCCGGCTCAGTCTTCCCGGCGACATAGCGAGGGGCCCAGTGACGCAGAAGACGATCTCCGAGAAGGCGACCTGCACGGGTGTCGGATTGCACTCCGGCGTAACCGCGCAAGTTGCGCTGAATCCCGCCCGACCGGGTGCTGGCATCGTGTTCGTGCGCACGGATCTACCCGACGCACCGGAGATCCCCGCTCGCCGTGCCGCGCTGGCGTCTACTCGGCTGGCGACGACCCTGGGCCGCGGCGAGGCGACGGTCGGTACCGTCGAACACTTGCTGGCCGCAGTCGTCGCGCTCGGCGTCGACAACTTGCGAGTCGAAGTGGACGGACCCGAGGTCCCCGTCATGGACGGCAGCTCGGCGCCATTCGTCGCGCTGCTCCGCGAGGCGGGCATATTCGATCAACACGTGGCGCGCCGTGTGCTGCGAATCCGCAAGCCGATCTCCGTTCGCGATGGCGACCGCGTGATTCGTGTCTCACCGGCCGCGCGCCTGTCGGTCTCGTATTTCGTCGAGTACCCGCACCCGGCGATCGGGAAGCAGCGCATCGAGGCGCTCCCGATCGATGGCGCGCACTTCGAGCGCGAAATCGCGCGGGCGCGCACCTTCGGTTTCCTGCACGAGGTCGAGGCGCTCTGGCGGGGCGGGCTGGCGCGCGGTGGCAACCTCGAAAACACGGTCGTCCTCGACGAGTGCCGGGTGCTGAACCAAGGCGGCCTCCGCTTCCCCGACGAGTTCGTGCGTCACAAGGTGCTCGACCTGGTCGGCGACCTCGCGCTGCTCGGCATGCCGCTCGTCGGGCACGTCGACGTCGAGCGCGGCGGTCATGCCCTGCACCAGCAACTGGTCGAGCGCATCCTCGCGACGCCCGAGGCGTGGACGGTCGAGACCTCGTTCGCCCCGCTGCTGCCGCACGCCGAGGAAGAGCTCTCGCTCTCCGCAACCGCCTAGCTCGTCGGCTCGGGCTCGCGCTCCAGCTCCCGCGCGAGCGCCGCCGACGCGACGCTGTCCGCGAACTCGATGCCCATGCCCGGTGACGGAGCCGGGCTGCCGTCGACGCCCTCCGCGCCCATCGCCCACGCGACCCGGCCTTCGATCTCGTGAGTGTTGGCGCCGCTCGGGAGCCGGAAGCGCACCTTCAGGCGAGTACCCACGGCGGGCGCGTCCTCGGTCTCGACGAACATCCCGCCCGCGCCGAGCGTGGTCGCCCACTCACAGCGCATCGCGCCCGCGACCCGATAGTCGACGCGCACACGAAGCGTGCGCCGGCGGAAGCGGCGCTTCCGCACTTGTGCGCCGAGATCGGTCATCGTCTGCGCGCCTTCACAGACCGGCGAGCCAAGCGCGCACCGCGAGTCCGAGTAGCTCGCGCGCTTCGGGCCGCGCGCTGATGCGCACGCGCAGATCGGCCTCCGGCGGGAGCGTGCGCGCGCCCTCCGTGTCGTCGGTCTGGATCCACGCGACGAAGGCGTCCCGCAAGCTGCATTCCCCGCGATCCACGACGACGGCGCTCGCGAGCGCGCGGAGCGAGCGGCGCCACGCGGCGAAGTCGAGCGCCGCGACCTCGTCTGGAGCGTGGCCATCGAGCGCGCGCTTGATGCGCTTCTTGGCGCGCCAACCGAGCGCGCGCGAGAGCGCGTTCACGAGCGTGCCGTCCGCAGACGACACCGCTTCGACTTCGGCCGCGAGTTCGGCGAGCAGCGTGAGGGCGCTCGCGAGCTCGGGTTGCGAGAGCGGCACCAGACTCGGCGCCGAGAGTTCTCCTTCGGCGGCAGTGACCGCGGCACGGAAGCGTGCGCCCGCATCGGCCGCTGCGCCCGAAGTATTATGCGCCTGCGCGCCCCCGAGCGCCTCGCCGAGCTCCTCCGCAGCCTCTTGCGCGAGCCGCCGCGCGAGCTCGAAGCTCGGGTCGACCAGCGCCGCTTTCGCGGCAATCGAGAACGGCAGCCGCGCCGGCGCCTCGCGCGCTTCCTCCGCGGTGGCAGCGCCGAGCGCACGCAGCAATACGAGGCCCGCAGAGGCCGCCGCTGCATTGCCGCGCCCGCGCGCAACCCGCAGTAACCCACGCAGCGAGGCGAGCCGCGCCGGATCTTCGGCGAGCAGGTCGCGATGACGCGTGATCGCTTCGTCCCAATGGCGCGGGCGATGCAGTAACAAGTCGGCAAGTGCTTCGCGGCATTCACGATTGCCCGCGTCGAGTGCGGAGGCGCGGCGATAAACCTCTACCGCGCCGTCGACGTCCTCGAGCGGTCCAGCGAGCAACCGGCCGAGTTGGTGCAGCGCAGCCGCACGCGCCGAGAGCGCATCCTCGGGTGCCCGCTCGGCGAAGCCGCGCAATACGTCCGCCGCCGCGCGCCACTCACCGAGGCCGCGCAGCAAACGGGCGGCCGAGAGCGCGGCCTCACTCGCGCGCGGGCTTCGCTCCGAGGACGCCGCGAACGCTTCGGCGGCTGCGCGCAGCTCGCCTCGCTGTTCGTGTGCGCGGCCCCGCAGTGCTTCGAGGCGGCTCTGCACGCTCGCCTCGCCCGTCGCGGCGATGCCGCTCTGTGCGGATTCGATCACTTCGCTCCAGCGGCCCTGCTTCGCGAGCAACTCGGAGAGCAGCGCCCACGCTCCTGCGTTGGAAGAGTCGGCGGCGACGGCTTCGCGCAACAATCGCTCGACCGCCTCGTCACGTCCGCCGCGGCCGAGTTCGAGCTCGGCTGCTTGAAGCAGGCGCTGCGCGCGGTCGCTCGCTGCCGTCGCGAGCGCGGCCCAGGCCAGCAGCGCGTCGATCGCTTCGGCTTCGCGTTGCTCGCTCATCAGCAGAGGCACGAGGCCGGCGTAGGCGTCGCCGAGCATCGGCTCGATCGCGAGCGCTTCGCGGTAGTGCGCGAGCGCCGCGTCGCCGTCGCGCGCTGCGGCATCGGCATTGCCGAGCAACGCGAGCAACGAGGCACGGTCGCGGGGCGCGCTCGAGAGCTCGAGCGCACGCGAGAGCGCGTGCCGCGCGCCCGAGACGTCGCCGAGGCGCAGCAGCGTCTTTCCGTACTGGGCAAGCGCCTCCGCGTGATCCGGCGCGAGTGCGAGTGCGTCCGCCAGTAGGTGCGCTGCGGGCGTTAGGTGATCGAGCGCGAGAGCGCCCCGCGCGCCGCTGAGCGCGGCGTCGCGGCGAAGATTCGGCGCAAGGCTTGCGCCCTGAACCGCCAATGCGATGGCGCGGCCCGCGGCCACTTCGGCGCGCGCGAGGTTGCCGCTCTCGCTCGCAGTCAGTGCGAGCTTCGCGAACGCTTCGGCGCAGAGCGGGTCGTCGCGGGTCGCATCGGCGAGCAGCTCGGCTCGGCGCGTCTCGTCGCTGTTCCCGAGTAGATCGGCGGCGCGTACGCGCCGGCGCGCGGCATCGGCGCCCGTCAGCAGGGCCGCGGCGCGTTCGAGTGCATCTGCGGCCTCGTGCGGGCGGCCGAGGCGCTCGCGCAGCTCGGCGGTTCGGTCCCATGCATCGCTGCGCCTAGGCTCGCGCGCGGTCGCGCGCTCCGCCCGCGCGAGCGCGACGTCGAGGCGATCGAGCGCTTCGAGTGCCGCAGACAGACGTAGCTCGTCGCTCGCCGTGCCGCGGGATTCGGGTGCGTCGAGCCAGATCGAGAAGGTCTCGACGAAGCGCGAACGCTCGCCGAGCCGCTCGAGCAGATCTGCAAGCTGGGGTAGCCGCACCGTTTCGAGCGGCGCGATGCGCGCGGCGAAATCGAGACAGCGCAAGGCGCGGAGGTCGTCACTGGCGTGAACGCGCGCGATCTCGGCTGCGCGCAGCCAGCATTCGCGTTGGCGCTCGGGCGCCGAGCTGTCGAGCGCCTCCACCTCGCTCTCGTACAAGTCGAGCGCACCGCGCCAATCCTCCATCGCCTCGAAGAGCTGCTGCAGCGCATGGAGCGAGACGAGATCGTGCGGGTCGGCCTCGAGCGCGCTTGCGTAGGCGCGGCTCGCGCGCGTGGTCTCATCCAGGCGGTGCCAGGCCACTTCGCCGAGGCGACGCAGGAGCGCCGCGCGCTCTGCGGCGGATGCATCGCTGCGAAGCGCAAGCTCGCCTTCGAGCGAAGCAGCGACCTCGCGCCAGCGGCCGAGCAGCTCGCACGCTGCGCGTCGTCCGCGCAGTGCGGGCAGCGAGTTCGCATCGCGTTCGAGCGCGGCCTCGAAGGCTTGCACGGCGCTCGTGGGCTGATGCAGCACCTCGAGGCGTAGTCGCCCGAGCTCGAGCCACGCTGCACTCTCCGAGCTCGCGAATTCTGCCAAGTGCTCGCCCAGCCGACGCGCGAGGTTCACCGCGTCGCCGGTGCGTCGCAATTCAACGACGAGTGCGGCGCCCGCGTGCTCGCGTTCGCGTGCGAGGCTCGGCTCTCCGCGGGGCAACTCGCCGTCGAGCAGCGCGACCCAGTGCGCGATCGCCGCTTCCGGAGCCGCGAGCCGGCTCGCGTAGCGCTCGGCCAGCTCCGCGCGCAGGCCGCGGCGGCGTTCCGCGAACACTGCGGCACTCGGCTCGAGCACGGCGAGCTCCGCCTCGGCCGCGCGCACCCAGAGATCGGGGCGATCCTGCAGGTCTTCGGCGAGCAGCCGTAACAGCTGCGAACGCTCGTGCGCGATCGGGCCGCACTCGGCGAGCGCTGCCCACAGCTGCGCCGCACTCTCCTCTCGCTCGCCGAGCCCACGCGCGAGCGCCGCGGCCGCCTTGCGCAGGGCGACCCGTGCGACGGGGCCCGCGATCGCGATGCGATCCTTCACGACAGCCAGCCGATCGCGCGGGCGACTGAGCGTCCCGTACAGCTCATCCAGTGTCGCGAGCAACTTGGCGTGGGCCGGATTCGCAGCGCGGACGGCCTCGAGCACCTCGGCCGCGCGCACGGGCGCCCGCATCCGCTCGCACAGCAGCTGCGCACACTCGAGCGCGAGCTCCACGCGCCGGGCAGGCGCCGACGAAAGCGCGAGCTCGGTTTCGAGCGTGCGTAGCAGCAACTCCGCGCGCCCTGCGCTGCGGTGCACCTGCGCGATGCGCGCGAGCGGCTCGCTGTCGGCGGGCAGCGCCGCATGCAGTCGCTCGAGCCACGGCAGTGCCGCTTCCAGGCTGACCATTTCGCTCGCGAAGCGCGCTGCCTCGGAGATCACCGCGAGCCGCGCATCGGCGTCGCCGCGAGGTGCGGCCGCGAGCTCTCGCTCGAAGCAGCTGAGCGCGCGCGGCCAATCGGCGCGGTCTTCCAGCACGCCGCGCAACGCTGCGAGCGTCTCCGCGGAGTCGGAGACCAGCGCGAGCGAAGCTTCATAACAATCGACGGCCTCGGCCGGGCGCGCGAGCGGGCCGGCCAGCAGCGCCCCGCGGCGAGCGAGCAGCCGCGCGCGCCGGTTCGGGTCGACTGCGCGCTTCGCGCCCTCCGACAGCAGCTCGGCGGACGCTTCGTGCGCGCCCGCTTGCTCGGCGGCAGAGATCGCGCGATCGAGTGCGGCTTCATGGCCCGGTTCGAGCTCGAGTACGCGCCTGAAGTGCACGAGCGCGCCGGCCGGGTCGCGCAGCTCGCCTGCGAGCAGCCCGCCGAGCTCGAGGCGCAGTGGCACCTCGCGCGGGCCGCCGGTGCGTGCGAGCTCCGCCGCGAGCAGCCGCGCGAGCGGCTCCGCGCGTCGCAGCGTTCGATAGAGGTCGCGCAGCGTTGCCTGCAGGTCTGGGTCCGACGGCCGATCGGAGAGTGCACGCCGGTAAGCGTCCGCCGCGGCTTCGAGATCGCCGCTGATGCGCTGCGCATCGCCGAGCCGCAGGTACCAGGAACCCCGCTCGGCCGCGCCTTCCGCGCGCGCTACGGCGCGCTGCGCGAGTGCGATCAGCTCGTCGCTGCGCCGCGCGCGTGCCAGCAGGTCCGCGAGCCGCGGCCCGACGATCGAGAGGTGCTCGTCGCTCTCCGCGGCGGGCTGAAGAGTCGCGATCGCGGCTTCGAGATCGCCGAGCGAGTCGGCCTCGAGCCTCGCGAGACGGAGCCGGAGCGGAGCGGCGCCCGGGCCGTCCGCGAGATACGCGAGGTTTGCTCTCAACAGCTCCGCGAGCTCGCGTGCGCGGCCATCGTGCTCGTAACGGTCGGCGAGAAACTGCACCGAGCGGCCCGCACTCGGATCGCTCTCTGCGACGGCGCGATGATGCGCCTCGGCGCGCGCGAGCTCGGCTGTGCGCTCGCAGAACTCGGCGCAGCGCGCGTGCAGCGTGCGTGCGCGCTGGGCATCCACGCCGACGGCCAACTCGCGCTCGAATGCGGCGCAGAGTTCCGCTTCGCGGCCGGGCACCTCCAATAATGCTTCGAGCGCATGCAACAGGGAGAGGTCGCGAGGCGCAAGCTCGAGCGCGCGTTCGAAGTGGACGATCGCCCCGGCGGAATCGCGCAGGCGGTCGCGATGAAGCGCCGCGAGCTCGCGACGCAGCGCGAGGTCGTCCGTCGCGTCGCCGCGGCCGAGCCCGCGCTCGAGCCGCTCCGCGAGCGCGGGCCAATCGCTCGCGCTCTCGAGCAACTCGCGGAGCTTGCGCTCGGCGTCGCGTGCGATGGCGCTGTTGCCCGCTGCGATCTCGCCCAACACGCTGCGCGCTTCCGGCAGGTTTTGCAGCCGCTGTTCGAACAGGATCGCGCGCTCCATGTCGAGCAGCGCCTTGCGCTCGCGATCGGCCTCGAGTTGCGCACGCTCCTCGAGCAGTTTGACGAGCTTTGCATCGTCGCCGCTCGCGCGCAGCGCGCGCTCGAGTACGTCGCGCGCGCGCGCGTGGCGCGGGTTCGCCTCGCGCACCGCTTCGCACAACGCGAGCGCGTCACTCGTGCGTCCCAAGCGATCAATTAGGATTTCCGCGCGCTCGAGGTCGAGCTCGAGGCCGAGCGGGTCGAGCGGATCGACGAGGCGGCGTCGCAAGTCGAGCCGCGCGCACACGACGTCCCAGTGCCCGAGGCGCGCGAGCACGGCCGCAAAGCGCTGCTCGGCTGCGGCCGGCGCGCTCGGCGCATCGACCACCGCTTCGAAGCACGCACCAGCGCCTTGCAGGTCGCCGGCTTCGTCCATCAGCAAGCAGCCCAGCTCGAACTGGCGGGCGATGTGCTCCTCGCCGGTCGCGATCGCGACCAGATGGCGGAGCGCGGCAGTGCGCTCGGTGGCGGTCGCCGTGGAACCCAACAGCTCGACGACACCGCGCGCGCTCGTCAGATCATTCGCGTCCGAGGTGAGTGCGGCACGATGCGCACGCAGCGCTGCCGCGCGATCGCCGAGCTCCGCGTACAGCGCGGCGAGGCGCTTGCGCACGGAGAGCTGCTCCGCGCCGCTCACGCGCGCGTCGAGCCGCTCCAGCGCTTCTGCCTCGCCAGCGCGATCTCCGACGTGACCCCGGAGCCGCGCGATCTCGCGGAGCGCCCCGGCGTCCTCGGGGCGCGCGGCGGCGAGTCGCTGCAGCCAGTGCAGCGCGCGGGCCGGGTCGCCGCGTTCTTCGAGAATGCGCGCAAGCTCACCCACGAGGAAGGCGAGTCGCTCGCGGTCGGGAGTCGACTCCGCCTCGCGCTCGAAACTGGCGACGATCGCGACGGGATCGCCGCTCGCGAGCGCGATGCGCTCGAGGCCTTGGCGGGCGAGCGAGTGGTCGGCGTCGGCGACGAGGGCGGCCTCGAACGCGCTGCGCGCGGCATCGATCTCGCCGTCGCGTTCGAGGTGGAGCTGGCCGATGCGAACGAGCAACGTCGCGCGCGCGGGGCCTTCACTCGCGCGAGCGGCCGCGCTGAGGCGCTCCACGAGCGGCGCCCAGCGCTCGAGCTTGCGGGCCGTGCGTTCGAAGGCGACGAGCGCGGCCTCGTGGATCGGAATGGCGTCGAGCGCCTGGGTGTAGGCGTCGAACGCGGTTGCGGCGTCGCCGCGGCGATCTTCGTGGAACGCGCCGAGCTGCAGCCAGAGCGCTGCTTCGCGCTCCGTGCCGGGCTGGGTCGCCAGCTGCGCCTCGACCCACTCGACGAACTCGTCCTCGCGCCCGTCTCCCGCCAGCGCGCCGGCGAGATCCGCCGCAACGTCGCCGCGCAGCGGGTCGCGTGCGAGCGCGCGCCGCAGCTGAGCGACGGCGAGCTTGCCATCCCCGCGCGCCGCCTCGAGCTGCGCGCTTTCGCGCAACGCGTCGATCGGCGCCGCGTTGTCGGCCAGCTCGGTTGCGCGGCGCAGATGCAGGGTGAGAGCACCCGCATCCCCGAGCATTCGCGCCGCGTCCGCCAAATAGAGGTGGACGACGGGGTCGGACGGGAAGAGTTCGAGCGCGCGCCGGAACCACACGCGCGCGCCCGCCGGGTTCGCCGCCTTCTCGAGCTGAGCCCTGCCGGCGTCGTGCGCGATCGCGAGCCGCGCGAGCTTGTCCTTCGCGAGCACGAAGCGGCGCCCCTGCAGCTCGTCGAACTGCGCCCACTGCTGGCTGGCTTGCGCGCGCTCGGCGAGCGCCTCGAGCGCATCGATCTGCTCCGGATCGTCGGACAGCGCACGCCTGAAGTTCTCGGCGGAGCGCGCCGCATCGCCGAGCTTGCCGCGCTGCAGCTTCGCGAGCCGCGCGAGCGCGGAAGCGCGCTCGGGACCGCGCAGCACCTTTGCCGCGCGCTCGAGCGCCTGGGCGGCGTCGGCGTGGGCCCCTGCGGCCTCCGCCACCGCGGCGAGACCGAGCAGCGCAGGCGCGTAGGAAGCCTCTGCTTCGAGCGCGCGTTCGTAATAGGCGCGCGCCTGAGCGGCGTCTCCGCGCTTCTCGAGCCACAGCCCGCCGAGCTCGCTCGCGAGCTGGGCTCGCTCCGAGGGGCGCATCGGCAACTTCGCCTCCGCATCGGCCAACGCGCTCACGGCTTCCCAGTCGGCGCGCTTCGTCAGCAGCCGACGCAGCTGGGAGAGCGCGGGTCGCAGCGTCGGATCGAGCGCGCTCGCGTCGCGCAGGCCCGCAATCGCGGCGTCCGCGTCTTCGAGGCGCTCGTCGAGAATCTGCGCGCGCCGCAGAATCACGCGAGCGCGTTGCTTGGGGGCGCGCTCCGCAGCCAGATCCGCGGCGGAGAGGCGCCGGTCATAGACCGCGAGCAGCTCGCTCCACTCGCCCGCGACGAACAAGGCCTCCTCCAGCGCAGCAAATGCCGCGCCGTCCTCGGGCTTGGCTTCGAAGCGGGCGCGCAGGGCTTGGTTCGCGGTCACGAGAGTCCTCGCGGCAGCGCGCGGAGGGGCTTCCACGCGACGAACTGCGTTTTCGGCGCATCCGTGGTGCAGCTTGACCGGCTTTGCTTTTCGCGAGCGTCTCGGTTTGAATAGGCCGGACGCGGGGTTACGCGAATACCATGCCCACCGATCCCGACGCGCCTCGCTCGCTCGAAGCCGCTTCGCCCGCGGAACTCGAACGACACAGGCGGCGGCGCGACTTGGCGCTCGTGCTCGTCTCGTTCGCGGCGCTCGCCGCGGTGATCGCGGTCGAGCAGCGCATCGCGAGCCTTCCCGATTCGGTGCCGTTCGCCGACAGCCTGCCGTTCGTCGCGCTCAATGCGGTCTCGGTCGTGCTGATCGTGCTGCTCGTCTACCTCTCGGGCCGGCAGCTCGTGAAACTCTGGTTCGAACGCCGTGCGGGCATCTTCGGCGCGCACCTGAACGCGAAGTTCGTACTCGCGCTGTTCCTGGTCGCGACCGTGCCGATGGGCATTCAGGTCGCCGTCTCGTCGTCGCTGATCAGCGCCTCGATCAATGCTTGGTTCGGCATGCAGATGGATCGGGCGATCGACGACAGCGGCGAAGTTGCCGCCGCTTATTACGACGCCTGGCGAAACATCTCGCTCCACTACGCGCGCCAGATCTCCGGCGAAGTCGCGGAGCGCCGCTTGTTACGGGCAGGCGAGGCCGCCGAGCTCGCGAAGTTCGTGCAGGCCAAGCAGCGCGAGTACGGCCTCGGCGTCGTGCAGATCTTCCCGTTCGGCGAGCCGGCGCCGATCGCGACGTTGCCGGATCCCGTAGGCTCGGCCGACGCCCGCGCCGCGCGCGAGAGCTCGCTCGTCGCGGCCGCGTTCGAAGGCGAGGAAGGCACGCGCGTCGACGAGACGAGTGGCGAGGCGGGCGACGTGATCCGCGCCGCGGTGCCGATCCTGTCGTCGGATCCCGCGAACCCCGGCGAGGTGGTCGGCGTCGTGGTCGTGAACCACCTCGTCCCGCAGGCGCTCGCCTACAAAGTCGACGCGATCCGCGCGGCGGTCGCCGAATACCG
>JANNKN010000285.1:0-2679 GCA_031396315.1 Deltaproteobacteria bacterium | reverse complement strand
CTCCACCGTGGGCGCTGCCACAGTCCCGCGCCCCGGCGCCCACGCGAACTCTTCCTCCGCCAACTCCGCGAGCCGCGCACGGGCGGCGCGCAGCACGGCCTTCGCCTCGGCCTCTAGCGCCCTGTCCACTTCGGGCTCCGCTTCTCGAAGAACGCGGCGATGCCTTCCTGCGCGTCTTCGGTGCGCGAGGTCAGGATGATCGCCTCGCGCAAGTAGGTGAGCGCCGCGTGCGCCTCCATCTCGGCCATCGTGTAGACGGCCTCCTTGCCCATGCGCAGCGTCGACGGTGAGTACGACGCGAACGTCGCGCACAGTTTCGCGACGGTGGCGTCGAGCTCCCCGTCGGGCACGACGCGCGTCGTGATGCCGAGCGCCTGCGCCTCCTGCGCTCCGACGCGCCGGCCCGTGAGCACCAGATCCAATAATACCTTGCGGCTGCCGACCGCGCGCAGGATGGGAACGCTCACCATCAGCGGCAGCAGGCCCAGCGAGATCTCGGGCAGCCCGAACTGCGCGCTCTCCGCGGCGATCGTCAGGTCGGCCGCGACCGCGAGCCCGAATCCGCCCGCGAGCGCAAAGCCGGGTACGCGCGCGATCACCGGCTGCGGCGCGCGCTCCATCGCGCGCATCACGCGCACGACGCCGTCGAAGTGCGCGCGGCTCTCGTCCATGCTCGCGTGGCCGAGCACTTCCTTCAGGTCCGCGCCCGCGCAGAACACCTTGTCGCCGGCGCCGCGCAGCACGATCGCGCGCACGGCGCTGTTCGCTGCGGCGGCGTCGAAGGCGGTCTCGAGCTCACGCAGCGTCGCGCGATCGAGCGCGTTGCGCTTTTCCTCGCGATCGATCGTGAGCGTCGCGACGCCGCTCGAGAGCTCGCTCTTCACATTCGGCATCGCTCGTTCCCTACCGGCCGCCGGCCGCAGCCGAGAAGACGCTGTCGAGCACCGCTGCGACGGAGGCCTTCGGGGGCGCGTTCGAGACGAGTCCTTGCAGCGGTTTGTCGCTGTGGCGCTGGTGCTCGATCTTCTCGCGCATGTGGAACTGGAAGCCGGGCTCGCGCTCTTCGCTGTGACAGCTGCCGCAGAGCTGCGTCATCGCGCACGAGCCGCACTTGTCGGCGAGGCTCATGATCGTGCCCTTTCTCACGGCGCCCTCGGCGACGTGGTCCGCGCCGCCGCCGTGACAGCTCTCGCACCCGATCTCGGGGCTGTGCTTGGCGTGCGGGTGCGCCTTCCACTTCGCGAACTCCTGCGCGTGGCAGCTCGCGCACGCCTCGCTTCCCACCTTCGCGACGTTCTCGGGTAACAAGTCGTTGCGCGGCTTTCCGCGCGCGGCGATGTACGCCTGCTTGTCTTCGGGCGAGAGCTTGGCGAGGCTCGCGTGCGAGACGCGCGGCAGGAACGACGCGTATTTGAAGCCGAGCGAGTGCTCGGACGTGTGGCACGTCGCGCACACCGGCTCGTAGTTCTCCGCCACCACGTGCTCTGGCGAGAGGTGCGGCCCGCCGCGGCCGTGACAAGTCTCGCAGCCGACGTTCTCGAGCGCGGGTTCGGGCTTGGCGATCGCGTAGCCGCCGGGCTTCCCGTAGCCGACGACGTGGCAGGTCACGCACTCGCTGCGGCCGTCGGCGCCGTGCTTCGCGAGCGTCGTCAGCGCGGTTGCGTGCTGCGTGAGCTCGAAGGTCGCGGCCTCGCTCTCATGGCAGACGGTGCAGAAGTCATTGCCGCTGTAGCCGCTCTGGCTGAGCAGCATCGGCGGCGTCTGGCCTGCGAGCTTCGCGAGGCGCATGCGCGCGAGCGGCGGATCGCGGTCCGCGCGCCAGCCCTGGGTGCGCGCGGTGATGCGGCCTTGGCCGTCGATCAGCAAGATCACGGGGACGCCCTGGAGCGCGCCGTACTTGTTACGAATCGCGACGTCGTCGTCGCGCACGATCGTGTCGAAGAGGTCGATGCCCTGGCTCTTCAGCTCCTCTCGCACGGACAGCTCGCTGCCCTGGATCGAGACGCCGATCAGCTTCGGGCGCTTGCCGGCGGCGAGCTTCGGCAATTCGTCGCGCAAGAACTTCAGCGCGTCGTGACAATGCGGGCAGGTGTAGAGGAAGAACATCAGGATCACGGGCTTGCCGCGCAGCGAGGAGAGCTTGAACTCGCCCGCGCCGTCGAACTTTTGCGCGCTGAATTCCGGCGCGAGCGGAAGCTCGCCAGGCAGCCCGATGCGAAGCCATTGGCGGAAGGATTGCTCGGTCACCTTCTCGGGCGCAGGGACGTCGGTCGGGAAGTAAGTCGTCTCCGAGATCATGTTCCCGTCGGCGTCGATGAAGATGGCCCAGAGCGGCGGGGGCTGGCGGTAGATCTTGGTGGCGAACGCGCCGGTAGCGTCGAGGAATACCGGGAATTCGAGGCCCGCGTCTTTCAAGAACGCGCTCGTGGTCTCCGCGGACGAGCCCTGCGCGAAGCCCACGACCTGGAAGTTCGCGGTCACGCGCTCGGGTGCGATCGCGGCGAGAGATCGCGCGATCGTGCGCGCGCCGGGCAGCTCGGGGTTGAAGCCCCAGAGCAGCGTTCGCTTGCCGAGGAACTTCGTGATCGAGAGCGGAGATCCATCGAGCGCGGTGCCTTCGAACGCGGGCACCGGCACGCCGCGGCGCTCGCTCACGGGGCCCGCTGGCGATGCGGGTGC
>JANNKN010000243.1:0-3519 GCA_031396315.1 Deltaproteobacteria bacterium | reverse complement strand
GCCCGGGTTCGTGGCGTCGTCGAAGATCTCGCCGACGTGCGCGAAATCTCCGCCTGGCGTCGGCGTAGCGCCTGCGTCGCGCGTCTCGAGGTCGCGCGTCGGCTGCGCTCGCGGACCGCGCTCCCCGGGCACCACGTACGTGAAGCGGTAGTGCTCGAGCAGGATCCGGTACGCGTCGCGAATGTCGGTCGCGTAGTACTGCGCCTCACCGTTCGGTCCCATGATGCGTTCGAAACCGCCGATTGCAGGCTCGTCCTCGGCGCTCACCGCGCCCGAAGCTTCGAGCGCCATGCGGCCCGTCAGCACCATCGAACCGCCGGGCGTCATGATCAGGGCGCCGCGCGTGTGCATCAGCATCGTCGCGAGCGAGTCGAAGTAGCTCTGCGCGCCGACGTTCACGCCGGCCACGATCACGTGGATGGCGCCACCGGCCTGCGTGAACTCGATGATGCGGCGCACGACGCGCGCGGTGGCGTCGAGATTTTCGGTGCCGCTGTCCATCGCGATGCGCGCGCCACTCGAAACGGGGATCCACTCGACGGGCAAGCGCCGCTGTTCCGCGAGATTGATCGCGGCGACGATGCGGTCGCACTCCTCTGGCCCGAGCGCACCCATGCCGAGCGTCGGATCCGAGAGCACGATCACGCGCGCCATGCCCTCGGGCACCTTCTCGGTCGGCGTCACCACGATGCCGAAGGCGAGCGCGCAGGTGTTGCGGCCGTACGGCCGCGACACCGGGGCGGCGACGCCGTCCGCGTCGAGATCCCATTCCTCGAAGCTGCCGACCGGCAGCTCGACGTCGCCCGCCGCGTCGCCGTGCGAGCCGGTGAGCATGCGCACGATCTCATACGGATACACGAGCCGGCGGCGGCGCGCCTCGACGACCTTGCGTTCGTAATGAGACGCGACGCGCAGCGGGTCGGTGCGCGGCTCGCGCATCTCGAGTGTGAGGTTCGAGCCCGTGATGTTCGCGATCACGAGCTCACGCGGTACCGCCGGCGCCGACGGATTCGCGCGGTCGAGCGTGCGCAGCCGCACGATCACCTTCTCGAGGCCGAGATTGCGCGTTGCCGGCGCGAGCTTTCGCGAAAGCCGATCGGCGAGGCTCGCCTCGAGCACGATCTCGGGCGCGAGATAAATCGCGATGCGATTCCATTGCACGCGCCGCTGCGGATCGCGCAGCGCGAGGTGATTGCGCAGTGCGCGCGTCGCCTCGAAGAACATGTGCTCGAAGGCGGGCACGTGCAGCGCTGCCTCGCGGCCCGGATCAGGCGAGCGCGAGCGCAGATCGCCGAGCACGAACATGCGCTCGTCGCTCGGGTCCTCGTTGCTCTTGCCCCAGAACGCGTAGAGCCCTTCGGATGCGGGCAAGCGCTCGAGCGTGAACGCGGCAAGCCGCTTCAGATCGACGCGCCGCGCGGCCTCGGGATGGACGCCGTGCAGGCTCGCATCTTCTTGGAAGCCGCTCGGCGTCGGCACGAACGTGAAATGTAGATCCGGCCCTCCCGCGCGCACGAGCGTGACCGTCACGCGGCCCGCGGCGAGCGTGCCCTCGAGCGCGGGCGCGATGAGTGCGGCGACGTCGGGTGTCTCCTCGTCGTCGCCGAGCGCCGCGAACAATTCGAGCGCGTGAACTGCCGGCCAATCGTGGCTCTCGCGCGATGCCTCGGCCGCGCGCACGACCACGCGCAGCGTGCCCTCCAGATCGCCGAGCGTCGCAGTGGCGCCCAACACCACGCGGCCGCCCGAAAAATCCATGCGCTCGATCCAGCGCCCAGCCTCGCGGAACGAGAGCTGCGCGATTGCCTCTTCCGGCGCGTAGGCGCGCTGCAGCTGCGCCGCGAGCGCAATCGCGCGGCGGCGCGGATCCGCGTCCGAGATCCAGCCGCCGACGCGATCGAAGACTGCGCGCTGCACGCCGGCGAGATCCAATAACACGTCGGCCGGCGGCGCGGTCGGCTCGGCCTCGGCCGCGTCGAGGTAGGCCTGCACTTGTTTGCTCGAGCGCTCGGCGAGCCGCTCGATGTCGGGCCTCTCGAAGATCACGTAGCGCGCCTCGATCGCCGCGTCGGCGACCGCGTTCGACAGCAGGCCGCGCATGCCTGCGAGCAGGTCGAGCGCACGCGCCAGGTTCGCGTCCTCGGCGAGCGGCACGCCATGGCGCGCGAGCGACGCCGCGCGGCGCAGCATCGCGAGCGTCAAGCGGTCGCGCAGCTCCGGCTGTTGTTGGGATGCGAGCAGCCGTAACACCGCCCGCTCGAGCGCGTCGCTGTGGTCGATGCTCTCGACGTCGTAGTGCGCGAGGGCGGCACGCACGAGCTCGAGGAACTCGGCCGCGATGCCTGCCCCGCTCGCGCGCACGCGGCGAGCGAACATGCGCATGCGCGCGTCATTCGACGCGCCGAGCTCGCCGGAGACGGAGGCCGCCGGCGAGCGGATGAAGAGCCTCGCGACGTCGCCGACCAGCGTCAGCTCGTGGCGCACCTGCGCGAGATCCGCATAGAACTCCTCGGGCAGCTCATCGGGCAGTGACGCCTCGAGGAACTCGGCGAGCTTGTCGGCACGCGCGGGACTCACGTCGTATCCGAGCAGCGCGCGACGCGCTTCGTCGCGCACTGCGGCGAGCGCATCGCGGCGAGCCGCGGGAGATGCCGCAGCCGCTGCCTCGAGATCCGGCGCACCGAGGCGTTCGCCGTCCTGCTCGCGAAAGAGCGGCGCGAGCGGGTCGGCGACGTCGGGCAGCGCGAGCCGCGGCGCGCTCGGCGCGCGCTCGGCGCCCGCCTCGTCCTTGCGCGGCTCGATCACGAGCAGCACATCGCCGGCCCGAACGACTCGAATCCTTCGACGAGCATCGGGCCGCCGATCTGTTCGCCGCCTATTGGATTGGGCCGGTCGGTCACGATTACCGGTACGCCGTGCTTCCTGCAGGCGCGAAGGCAGTTCGCCATCGTGTACATGAACGTGTAGATGCGCGAGCCGACGTCCTGGAGATCGATCACCAGCACGTCGAGCCCTTTGAGCATCTCCGCCGTCGGCTCCCGCGTCTCGCTGTAGAGCGAATAGACAGGCACGCCGCGCGTGGGATCGTCGGAGTGCTGTGTCTCGATCATGTTGTCCTGCACGTCCGCGCGATAGCCGTGCTGGGGACCAAAAATCGCCGCGAGCGTGACGTCAGGCGCACTCGCGATGGCCCTGACAACATGCTGGAAATCCGCGCCGACCGAGGCGGGGTTCGACACGATGCCGACGCGCGTGTTCTTCAGAGTGCCAGCCGCGAGCAGTCGCTCGGAGCCCAGCCGCACCTTCATGGTCGCCATTATATTTGCGCCGCCCGCCGCGCCGATGTTTTCACGATGACGACGACGAGAAATGGAATCAGCGTGGCGACGAAGATCGACAGCCACGTGGGATCGACCGCGAACACACCGAGGCGCACCGAGTCCTCGAGCGTGTCGAGCACCAGAAACGCCGTGCCGATCGCGCAGAGCCCGTGCGACTCCTGGATGACGACCTTCTTCG
>JANNKN010000203.1:0-1529 GCA_031396315.1 Deltaproteobacteria bacterium | reverse complement strand
TCGAGCTGTGTCCCGATGTCCGCGCTGGGGCTCAGCGCGAGCGAACGCTTCGCGCCGCGCACAGCGGCCGGCGCCGCGCTGGCGATCTCGGCCGCGAGCGCGAGTGCGGCGGGCAGAGTTTCCTCGCGCGGCAGCGCGCGGTTCGCGAGGCCGATGCGTGCGGCTTCATCGCCGTCCAGGATGCGACCCGTGTAGATCAGCTCGGCGGCGTGGGCGCTTCCGATGATGCGCGGGAGCGTCCAGGTCGCAGCCATCCCCGGATGGATGCCGAGCTTCGTGAAGTTGAGGCCGAGCTTCGCCTCGCGCGCGACGATGCGCAGATCGCAGGCAAGCGCGACGCACAGGCCTGCGCCGATCGCGGGGCCGTTCAACGCCGCGATCGTTGGCACTGCGAGATCGCGCACGGAGAGGTACATCCGATAGAAGCGGCCCATGAACGCTTGGTGTGCGGCACGCGTCGGCCCGCCGCGATCGGCGTTCCCGGCCTGGGTCATGCGCACGAGCATGTCGAGGTCGCCGCCTGCGGAGAACGCGCGGCCCGCGCCGGTGAGCACGATTGCGCGGATGCCCGCGTCGTCCTTCAGCTTCGCGACCGTGTTCTGGATCGCGCCGCCCATCGCCTCGGTCATTGCGTTCAGGCGCTCAGGGTCGTTGAGCGTGAGCAGGGTGACGCCATCTGCGCGGCGTTCGATCTGGACGAGCTCGTTGGCCATGCATGCCTCGATTTCGTGGGCGCCGCGGTTCGGGGACTCTCCCGAACCTGGGACTTCGGGAGGGGACTTTGCAGTGGAACCGAGAAAACAGGAGGGGCGCCCTCACTCGTCGTGAGAGCGCCCCTCGGATTGTGGCCGACTCGCCGCGGAACCGCTCCGTCCTAATCAGCGGTGCGGCGCAGGAACGCAGGCAGCTCGTCGTCATCCTTCTCGCTGCGCGGCTCGGCTCGGCGCTTGCGCAAGAAGGCCGGCACGTCGTACTCGTCTTCAAACGGCGACTGGAAGTCGGCCGGCGCGGCCTCGCGGATCGCGACCACCGGCGCGGCCGGCCGCTGTTGGGGTGCCGCCGGCGCACCCACCGCCTCAGGCTCCGGCTGCCGCGTGGCCGCGGGCGCTTCCGCGCGCGCAGCAGGGGCGGGCGTCGGCGGCGGTTCGCGGCGGATCGGCTGCACATACGCGGTCTCTGCCGCCGACTCGCGGCGCGGTGCGCGTTCTCGCTCGCTGCGGTCGCCGGTCTTCGCGCGTTCACCCTCGAGGCCGGTCGCAATCACGGTGACGCGCAGCTCGCCCGGCTTCATGGCCTCGTCGATCACGGCACCGAAGATGATGTTCGCGTCCTCGTGGGCCGCCTCTTGAACGAGCGTCGATGCCTCGTTCACCTCCCAGAGCGTCATGTCGGTGCCGCCAGTGATGTTGATCAGCACGCCGCGCGCGCCGTCGATCGAGACGTCTTCCAGCAGCGGGCTCGAAATGGCCGCATAGGCGGCGTCCTTCGCGCGGCTCTCCCCCACACCGATGCCGGTGCCCATCAGCGCC
>JANNKN010000202.1:0-20445 GCA_031396315.1 Deltaproteobacteria bacterium | reverse complement strand
CTCCTCGACGACGCGCTCGAAGCGGGCCGCCGCGCGGGCCTCGCGAGCGCCCAGATCTCGGTGCTGATCGGCAACGACGCGGCGCAGCTCGCCTACGAGCGCGTCGGCTTCCGCGTGGTCGAGACGCTCACGAGCGAGCTGTTCGAGCAACTGATGGGCGCTCCCGGCTTCTCGCGCATGACGCTCGCGCTCGGCGGAGAGAGCGCGCCCGAAGGAGGCCTCACGTGAAGCGATTCGTTCACCGCACCTGCACGATCTGCGAGGCGAGCTGCGGCATCACAGTCGAGCTCGAGGGTCGCGAGATCCGGCGCGTCAGCGGCGACGCGCTCGACCCCTTCTCGCGCGGCCACGTCTGCCCGAAGGTGACCGCGATGCGCGGGCTGCAGGAGGATCCGGATCGCCTGCGCCGCCCGCTCGTGCGCAAGCACGGCGCGCTCGTCGAAACGAGCTGGGAAGAGGCGCTCGACTTCGCGGCCGAGGGCTTGTTACGGGTCAAATGCGCCGGCGGCGCGAACGCGGTCGCGATCTATCGCGGCAACCCGAGCATCCACGACGCCGGCACGTTGCTCAGCACGAACGTGCTCGCGGCCGCGCTCGGCACGAAGCAGTCGTTCTCCTCGAGCCCGCTCGATACCTGGCCGCGCTTCGTGCAGTGCACCGAGATGTACGGCAGCCCAGTGCGCATTCCGGTGCCGGACGTCGACCGCACGGACTACTTCCTGATCGTCGGCGGAAACCCAGTGGTGTCGCAGGGCAGCATCATGACGGCGCCGGGCATCGCGGATCGCTTGCGCGCGATCCAGGCGCGCGGCGGCAAAGTGGTCGTGATCGATCCGCGCCGCAGCGAGACTGCGGAGCTCGCCGACGAGCATCACTTCGTCACGCCGGGCACCGACGCGGCGCTGCTGCTCGCGATGGCACACGTGCTGTTCGCCGAGAACCTCGTGCGCCTGCGGGATGCAGAGGGCCACGTCGCAGGGCTCGAGGCGCTGCGCGGCGTGGTGCGCGCGTTCGCGCCCGAGCGCGTTGCAAGCGCGTGCGGCATTGGCGCAGACACGATTCGCCGCCTCGCGCGCGAGCTCGCCGCCGCACCGAGCGCGGTCGTGTACGGGCGCATGGGCACGAGCGTGCAGTCGTTCGGCACGCTCGCGAGCTGGGCGATCGACCTGCTGTGCGTCCTCACCGGCAACCTCGATCGCCCGGGCGGTGCGATGTGGGCGAAGCCCGCAGTGGCCATGAACTTCGCGTTCGAGGCTGGCGGCGGCCCGGTGCAGCTCGGGCGCTGGAAGTCGCGCGCCGCGGGCCACGAGGAGCGCTTCGGCGATTTGCCGACGACGGCGTTCGCGGAGGAGATCGAGACACCCGGCGAAGGGCAGGTGCGCGCGCTGGTCACGATCGCTGGCAACCCGCTGAACACGGCGCCGAACGCGGCGCGGCTCGAGCGCGCGCTCGCGTCGCTCGAGTTCTTGGTCGCGCTCGATTGTTATCGGAACGAGACCACGCGCTTCGCCGACGTGATCCTGCCGCCGACCGGACCGCTCGAGCGCAGCCACTACGACGTGCTGCTGATGCACGTCGCCGTCCGTAACAACGCGAAGTGGTCGCCAGCGGCGCTCGAGCCCGAGCCCGGCGCCCTCGACGGCTGGGCGACCGCGCTCGAGCTGTCGCGGCGCCTGATGGGCCTCGAGCAGGTTCCACCCGCCGCGTTCGACGACCTCGTGCTGAAGCAGTTCGCCGGCGCGGCGCTGGGCGCGAGCCGCTGGCGCGACGCCATCACGCTCGACGAGCTGCTCGCCGCGGTCGGCAAGGAGCCCGGCATCGAGCGCGTGATCGACGCGCTGCTGCGCATTGGGCCCTACGGCGACGGTTGCGGTCGCGCTCCGGAGGGCCTCTCGCTCGCGCGCGTGAAGGCCGCGGAGCATGGGCTCGACCTCGGCGCGCTCGAGCCGCAGCTGCCGAGCGCAGTGATTACGGCGAGCGGGAAGGTGGAGCTCGCGCCGCAGCGCATGCTCGCGGACTTGCCGCGCCTGGAGGCGCACCTCGCGCGCGTTGCCGAGGCGCCGCTGCGCCTGATCAACCGTCGTGACGCGCGCTCGATGAACTCGTGGCTGCACAACGTGCCCGCGCTCGCGAAAGGGCGCGAGCGCTGCACCTTGCAGATCCATCCGCGCGATGCGGAGGTGCGCGGCATCGCCGATGGCGCGCGCGTGCGCCTCGTCGGCCGCGTCGGCGCGCTCGAAGCCCCGGCCGAGATCACCGACGAGGTGATGCCCGGCGTGGTCTCGCTGCCGCACGGCTTCGGGCATCGCGGTGATGGCATGGCCCTGCAGGTCGCGCTGCAGCGGCCCGGCGCGAACGTGAACGACGTGAGCGACGACCTCGCCATTGACGAGGCGAGCGGG
Source organism: Deltaproteobacteria bacterium (assembly GCA_031396315.1). Lineage (GTDB taxonomy): Bacteria > Myxococcota_A > UBA9160 > UBA9160 > UBA6930 > VGRF01. Next base: position 18,043 of record JANNKN010000202.1, on the reverse strand, counting down.
GCGGGGGCGCTGTTCGGGCAGCCGGTCGAAGTGGAGCCGTTGCGCACGGCGGGGCGCTCGTGAGCGCGCGCGAGTCGAACCTCGCGCTCCTGCGCCGCTACTGCGACGCGTGGCTGCGCGGCGACGTGGCGACGCTGCTCGACTGCTACCACGACGAGATCGTGCTGCACTGGCACGGGCAGAACCCGCTCGCGGGCGCGCATCGCGGCAAGCGCGCGGCGCTCGAGGCGCTCGCCGAGCAGCAGCAGCGCGCGCGCAGGACCCCGCTGGCCGTCAGCGACGTGCTCGCGAGCGATGAGCACGCGATCGCGCTCACCCGCGAGCGCTTCGAGCGCGACGGCCGCGCGGTCGAGCTCGAACGCGTGCTCGTGTATCGCGTCCGCGACGGCAAGCTCGCCGAATGCCGCGTCTTCGACCACGACGCCGCACTCATCGACGAGCTGCTGGCCTGACCCGGAGTTTGCGTAGGGGACGTACTTGCGTAGCGCGTCCGGAGTGCGCCCAACGCCCGGGGCGAATCCCCGTCTCGGTACGCAAGTACGTCCCCAACGCAATTCACCCAACGCGATTCACGCGAGGCGGCGGGGCAGGGTAGAATCGCGCGCCATGAACGACGCACTCGCCCTCTCGCTCAGTGAACTCATTGGCCGCCTCCGCCTCAAGAAGCTCTCGCCCGTCGAGCTGATGACAGGCGTGCTGGATCGCATCGCCGAGACGAACGGCGATCTCAACGCGTTCGTCGCGCTGCGCGATCGTGATGCGCTGCTCGCCGACGCACGTACTGCGGAGCAGCGCATTCTGCGCGGCGAGGCGCGGCCGCTCGAGGGCATCCCCCTCGGCGTGAAGGATCTCGAGCACGCCGCGGGGCTCACGAACACCGAGGGCAGCCTGCTCTTCAAGGGCCGCGTCTCGCAGCACGACGAGGCGCAGATTGCGCGCCTCAAGGCCGCCGGCGCGATCGTGGTCGGCAAGACGAACGCGCCCGAATTCGGGCACACCGCCATCACGAAGAACCTGGTGTACGGCACGACGCGCTCGCCGTGGAATCTCGAGCACACGCCCGGCGGCTCCTCGGGCGGCTCGGCCGCAGCGCTCGCGGGCTGCGTGATCCCGCTTGTTACGGCGAGCGACGGCGGCGGCTCGGTGCGCATTCCCGCGAGCTTCGTCGGCGCGTTCGGCCTCAAGCCTTCGTATGGCCGCATCCCGCACGACATGCTCGCGCAGTGGGAGACGGGCGATACGGCGGTCGCCGGCCCGCTCACCAAGAGCGTGCTCGACGCCGCCCTCCAGCTCGATGCGACGTGCGGGCCGCACCCGCTCGATCCCAACTCGCTGCCGCATCCCGGCATCTCGTACGTCGAGGCGCTCGCGGAGGAGCTGCCCGCCGGCACGCGCTTCGGCTTCTCGCCGGATCTCGGCCACGCGGTCGTGCAGTCCGATGTCGCGGCCGCTGTCGAAGACGCCGCGCATGCGTTCGAGAAGGCCGGGCATCGCCTCGTGCCGATCGCAGGCGGTCCGCCGGCGCTCGGCGCGGCCTGGGGAATGATCGGTTCGTTCCAGATGCTCGCGCGGCTCGCGAAATATCTGCCCGAGCGCGAGGGCGAGTTCACGCGCGCGTTCATTACGGGCGTGAAGAGCGGCGCGAAGATGACGCCGGAACGCTTCGGCGAGATCAACCGCATGCGCAACGAGCTGAATGCATGGTGCGCGGAGGTGTTCTCGCGCGTCGACTTCCTGGTGACGCCGACGGTGCCCTACGACCCGCCACCGGCGAAGGGCCCGTTCCCCGAGACGACCGAAGGCCGCAAGCAGCCGCCGGCGGGTGTCGCGGCGTTCACGATTCCGTTCAACCTGTCGTGGCACCCGGCGGCGACGATGCGCGCCGGCATCTCGAAACGCGGCTTGCCGATCGGCCTGCAGATCGTCGGGCCGCGCCATCGCGAAGATCTCGTGCTGCGCGCCGCGCTCGCGTTCGAGCGCGAGCGGCCCTGGCATCCGCACTGGCCGAAGAGCTGGAGCCGATCGCAATGAGCGTCCGCATGCACGCGACGTATCAGGGCGAGCTGCACACCGAGGTGCTGCACGAGCCGTCCGGATCGCGCGTCGAGACGGACGCCCCCAAGGACAACGAGGGCCGCGGCGAGCGCTTTTCGCCGACCGACCTGGTCGGTGCCGCGCTCGGCAGCTGCATGCTCACCGTAATGGGCATCGTCGCGCGCCGGCACGCCTGGGACATGACCGGCGCGAGCGCCTCTGTGGAGAAGGAAATGGTGGCGACGCCGATCCGCCGCATCGGCCGCCTCGCCGTGCGCATCGCGATGCCCGCGGGCCTTCCGGAAAGTGCGCGCACGACGCTCGAGCACGCGGCGCATACTTGTCCGGTGCACCAAAGCCTTCATCCCGACGTGAAGATCGACCTCTCCTTCGTGTGGAAGGAATGATCTGCGCCTGGGTGCCCGCGATCGATTCGTCCGCCTGGGGATTCTCGGTGCCGAACGCGCCGCCGCCCGGGAGTGAACGAGCTCGACGGCGAGTCCGCTCCCCAGCGGGCCCGGATCGGTCGCAAGCGAAGCGCGCAGCGAGGCGAAGTCTTCGGAGCCGAGCGAAGTCAACAAGGAGGATTTCGGTGCTGGAACGAGCGCGGATGCTTGCAAACAGCGAGAAAGCCGCATCCGAGACAGTGCACGGCGCATTCGTTCTCGACCCCGACGGCAACAACGTCGAGGCCGTATGTCACGCCCCGGCATGACGCGCGCTCGCGAGAAAGTCCCGCGCGAGCGCGTTGCGAGCGAGCTGCCCGAGGGCGTCCCGATCGCGCTGCTTCAGGATCTGCACTTGCTCACGCGCGACGGCGATCTGAACGCCGACGCGCGCCGGAAGCTGAAGCAGATTCGCCACCTAATTGGGCTGCTCGGGCCCGCGCTCGATGACGCCTACCGCCGCCACGAGCAGCCGGTGCTCGTCGACTGCGGGTCGGGTAAGAGCTCGCTCGGATTCCTGCTGTACGCGCTGCGCGTCGGCCCGGCAGGCCGAGGCGCGCTCACGGCACTCGAGGCGCGCGCCGATTTCGCGCAGGCCGCGAGCGAGCGCGCAGCGCGCTACGGCTTCGAGCGGCTGCACTGCGTCGCGAGCGAGATCTCGCGCGCAGCCGCCGCGCTGCCCGAGCGCGTGCACGTCGTCACCGCGCTGCACGCCTGCGACACCGCGACCGACGATGCAATCGCACTCGCGGTCTCACGCGGTGCCGATTACGTCGCCGTCGTGCCGTGCTGCCAGGCCGAGGTCGCGCGCCAGCTCGCGCAGGCGAAGCCCGCGGATGCGGCGAGCGAGGCGCTGTTCGAGCACGCCTGGCACCGCCGCGAGTTCGGAGCCCATCTCACCAACGTGGTGCGCGCGCTCGCGCTCGAGGCGAACGGTTATCAGGTGACGGTCACTGAGCTCGCGGGCTGGGAGCACTCGCTCAAGAACGAGCTGATCCTCGGCAAGCGCGTGAAGCGGTTCGATGCCGCCGCGCAGGCGCGCCTCGATGCGCTGCTCGCGCGCTTCGACGTACGGCCAGCACTGATCGGCGCGCTCGCGGAGCGCCCGCGCGCCGAGGCCTGAGGCGACCCGCCGCTGGCGGGCGCGCAGGAAGCGTGGCATCGAGAGGCGCATGCGGCGCTGGCTCCTCGATTTACATCTCTATCTCGGGCTGATCTGCCTGCCTTACGTCGTGCTCTTCGGCGTCAGCTCGCTGCTCTTGAATCACGGCCTGCAGCGCGAGACGACCTCGGAGTGGAGCGCGCAGCTCGCGCCGCTGGGGGACTCGGAGCCGAGCGCGCAGGCGGCTGCCGCACTGCGCGCGCTCGATCTGCGCGGCGGCGTGCTCGCGCACACGCTGAAGCGCGGCGATTCGGGCGAGCTCGCGTTCCGCGCGATCCGCCCGGGGCGGAGCTATCAGGTCGCGGTGGCGGCGAATGGAGCGGTGCGCGTCGTCGAACGCGATTCTGGCGTGCTCGGCGTCGTGCGCGACCTGCACGGCGCGAGCGACACGCAGGGCGCTGTGTGGAACCTCGGCTGGGCGCTTTACACCGAGCTCGCGACGGCCGTGCTGCTGTTCTCGATCGTGAGCGGCGCGCTGCTGGTTCTGCCGCGTCCGAGTGGGCGCGCGCTCGCGCTCGGCTCCGGCGTGCTCGGCATCGTCGTCGTCGGCGCACTCGCTGCGGGGATCTGGTGACGCGATGAAGCATGAAACGCTCCGCAGCCTTCACGGCCTGCTTGCGCTCGCGCTCGCGGCGCTGCTCGGTCTCTACGTGCTGAGTGGGTGGATGATCATTCACCGCGTCGGCGGGGGCACACCGGCCGAGACGAGCGTCGTGGTGCGCGCTGGCGCCATCGGCGACCAGAGCGAAGACCCGGGGCGCGTGCGCGAGGCTGCGCTGGCCGCCGCGCGCGACGCAGGCCTCGGCGGCGCGCGCTTCGAGAGTGCGAAGTTCGCAGGCGGCGCGTGGCACGTGAAGCTCGGGCGTGTCGCGCGCTCGGCGGAAGTGACGCTCACGCCCGGCGCGGCGGAGGCACGCGTTGCGCTGCGCGACGCTGCACTGGGCGAGGGCCTGAAGCGGTTGCATCGCGTCAACGCCAAGGGCGCCAGCGGCGCCCGGCTGGCGTGGGCGGTCGGAGTCGATGCGCTCGCGATCGCGCTGCTCGTGTTCGCGTTGACGGGCGTGCTGCTGTTCCGCGCGCTCAAGCGCGATCGCCGCCTTGGCTGGGCGCTGCTCGGCGCGAGCACGCTCTACACGCTCGGCGGAATCGCGTGGCAAGCGCTCGGGCGCTGATCGCGGCGGCCCTCGTGCTCGCGGCCGGCGCACGCGCACACGACGGCACGCGGCTCGCGGCGGCGGAGGCGCAGCTCGCGGCGCAGGCGACGCTCGCTCGCGTCGAGCCCGGTGCAGCGCTCGTGCCGCTGCGCATCACGCTGCGCGATTCCGCGAGCGGCGCCGAGCTCGCCGGCAACGTGCGCATCACGGCTGCGAACGGGAAGCCGCTCGCGCTCGATCTCGTCGAGCCGCGCCCCGCAGGCTGGCACGCGGCGCGTCTCTCCTTCGAGCTGCTCGTGCCGCGCGAGAAGCTGCGCATCGAGGCATTCCAGGGGCTCGAGACTGCGATCGCGACGCGCGAGATCGATCTCACGGCGCAGGCCGGCGCCCATGTCGAGCTCGCGCTCGCGCGCTTCATGAGTGCCGCCGAGCGTGGCCTCGCATCCGGCAACACGCATCTCCATCTCATGCAGTGGCCGCGCGCCCACGTCGAGGCGTACCTGCGAGTTGCGAGCGCGGCGGATCAGCTCGACTTCGCTTGGATCTCGCACCTCGAGCGCTTCGACTCCGAGGTGCCGTACACGACGAACGAGTTCACGCGCGCCGAGCTCGAGGCGCACTCGACGACGACGACGCGCTTCGGCTGGGGCGAGGAGCTGCGCCACAACTTCGGCGAGTACGCGATCGGTTACGGGCACGCCTTGTTATTGGATCTGACGCAGCTCGTGCGGCCCGTGAGCCTCGGCCCGGTGCTCGCGGGCAGCACCGTCGACGCGCCCGGCCTCGGGCCAGGCATCGCCGAAGCGAGAGCGCAGGAGGCGACGGTGATCTGGGCGCACGGCATGAACGGCTACGAGGATTTGCCGAGCTGGCTGCTCGGCCGCATCGACGCGCAGAACTCGTTCGACGGGGCGGTGCCGGGAGAAGTGCTGCTCGGCGATCACGCGACCTATGCGAGCGTTTATTATCCGCTGCTCGATGTCGGCCTGACCGTGCCGTTCTCGACCGGCACCGACTGGTTCATCGGCGACCTCGCGCGCGTCTACGTGCCGCTCCCGGCCGAGCGCACCACGGCCGTGTTCCTCGCGCAATTGCGCACGGGCCGCAGCTTCATCACGAACGGGCCGCTCCTCGAATTCGCAGTGCGCGGCGAGGGACCGGGCGGCGTCGTTTCGCTCGCAGCACCGGGCGCGGTGCCGGTAGCGGCGCGCGCGATCGGGCGCGTGAACTTTGGCGCGCTCGAAGTGATCGCGGGCGGTCGGGTCGTCGCGCGCACCGAGGCGCGCGCCGTCGGCGATCATTATGAGGCGGAGCTTGCGCAAGACGTGAGGCTCGAGGGCCCTGCGTGGCTCGCTGCTCGCGTCGCGCCCCGCGACGTGCTGAGCGAGTTCGGCAAGCCGCTTTTCGCGCATACTTCCGCGCTGACGGTGGAAGTTGCGGGCGCGCGGCCGTTTCGCTCCGATGTCGCGCGCGCGCTCGTGCTCGAGATGGACTGGAATACGCGCGCGATTCGCGAGAAGGGAACGTTCGCGAGCGACGCGCAGCTGGCGGAGGTGATCGCGCCCTACGCCGAGGCGATCAACACGCTCACGCCGCGCATGACCTGGCGCGATCGGCTGCAGACTTGGCTCGTGCGCACGCTACGCACGCTGAAGGGGTGGCTCGGGCTGTGAGGGCTGCCTAAGCGCTCGGCGTAGCGCGATCCCACAGCGCCTGGGAGCGATAGCCGTAGCGGAAGAGGGCGAGCCAGAGCGGCGCCAGCAACGTGAGTGAGAGAGCGATCGTGGACAGGCTCTCACCGCCGGATTCCGGTTCGGAGTCGGGCAGCTCTCCCGCCCAGCCGAGGGGCGTCGCGACGAGGATGAAGAACAGGTCCCAGGCCACCTGGGCCGGCGCCCACGCCCGCCAGAAGCGTGCACTCCCGACGCGCCTCGCGTAGGCGTAGCCGCACAGGCCGACGAATCCTGTGAGGGAGAAGATCGCGTCGGCCACGTCGACGCCGCTCATCCAATCGACGCCGCTTGTCCCGATCACCACCCCATAGATGAGCAGAAGTAGGGCGAGCAGCACGACCGCGTAGATCCGCCAGCGTAGTGCTGGGCGGGGATCGCGCGCGTCCAGCAGGTCCGCGTTCGGCGGCTGATACGGATTCGCCAGCTAGTCGCCCTCGATCGCGTCCGCCGCCTTGTCGCGCAGGTCGTCGATTTCGTCTTCGACCTCGTCCTTCGCGTCGTCGAGCGCCTCGTCCATCTTGCGGCCAGCCTTTTCGACCGCACCCTCGTCGCCGTGGCGCAGCTTGTCGATGGCCTCGTCGAACTTGCGGCCCGCCTTCTCGGCGCTGCCTTCTTCCTTGCACGCGAGCGCGCCGAGCGCGACCGCAGCGGCGAGAGCGAAGCGAACCATCAGCGCATGAGTCATCTGGGCCTCCCTCCGGATCACGCTGCGCAAGCTCGCATGAAATTCGCGTCAGGCAACTGCTCGATCTTCGCTCGGCTGCGCTTCGCTGTGCGCGCCGAGGACGGCGCGTACGAGCGCTTCGCGCTCTCGCCCTCGCGATGCGCTCGGGCTGCGCGCGCTGGAGATCCGCTTGCTAGTCCTGCTCGTCGCGCTGCACGCGCCCGCGCTTCTGCTTGCGCACCGCCAGCACGCGCTTCTCGCCGAGCCGGCGTTCGCGGCTCCCGCGCGTCGGCTTCGTCGCGCGGCGCGGTCGCGGCGTCGCGAGCGCCGCGCTGAGCATCGCCTCGAGGCGCGAGTGCGCGAGCTCGGCGTTGCGCGCGCGCGAGCGCGTCTCGGAGCAGACCACGCGCACGCGCCCCTCGGCGTCGAGACGCCGAGCGAGCTTCGTCGCGATGCGCGCCGCACTCTCAGAGCCGAGCGCGCGCGCCGTCTCCGCGAGGTCGAGGCACAGCTCGACCCGCGTCTCGACCTTGTTGACGTTCTGCCCACCCGGCCCGCCCGAGCGGCTGGCGCGCAGCTCGAGCCCGCGCGCAGCGATGCGCCGCCCGTCCGAGAGCACGAGGTCGCGCGTCTCCGCCACGGGTTCCCTAACGGCTCGCGCGCACGGGCTCGTTCGCCCAATCGCGCGGCACGAGGAAGTGCTCGGTGAGGCGCGCCTCGGGTGACCCGGGCGCCGGCGCGTACTCGTACTCCCAGCGCGCGAGCGGCGGCATCGACGCGAGCACGTTCTCGATCCGTCGGCCCGACTGCATGCCGTACTTCGTGCCGCGGTCGTAGACCAGATTGAACTCGGCGTAGCGCCCGCGCCGGGTGAGCTGGAATTGACGTTCGCGCTCGCCGAACGGCGTGTGCTTGCGGTGCGCGAGGATGGGCTGATAAGCGGGCAGGAACGCGTCGCCGACGCTGCGCACGAAGGCGAAGCAGGTGGCGAAATCGGGCTCGGCGAGATCGTCGAAAAACACGCCGCCGATCCCGCGCGGCTCGCCGCGATGCGGGATGAAGAAGTACTCGTCGCACCATTTCTTGAAGCGCGGGTAGGCGCCGGGGCCGAGCGGCGTGCAGGCGTCGCGCGCGACGCGGTGCCAGTGCGCGCAGTCGGCGTCGTCGCCGTAATAGGGGGTGAGATCGAAGCCGCCGCCGAACCACCAGCTCTCGCCTGCCCTGAAGAGGCGCAAGTTCATGTGCGTAGTTGGCGCGAACGGATTGCGCGGATGCACGATCAACGAGAGCGAGACTGCCTCGAACGCTTGGCCGGCGAGCTGGGGCCGGCCTTCGGTCGCGGCGGGCGGGAGCGCGGCGCCGCGCGCGTGCGTGAAGTTCACGGCAGCCTTCTCGAGCATCGGGCCGCCTTCGAGCACGCGTGGACGCGACAGCCCACCGCCCGGAGCCGCGCTTTCCCCGCCGCGGAACCTCGCCTCGCCATCCTCGGCTTCGAGCGCGCCGCAGATGCGCGCCTGCAAGTCGCTCAGATAGGTGTGCACAGCATCCGGGTCAGCGGGCATGGCGGGCTCGGCGGGCATGGCGGCGCAGCTTACCTCGCGCGCGGGCCGCAATCCGTACGCTGCCGGAGAGGCTTGCCGACAACGCCCGCTCGTCTCCTTATGCTGCGCGACCGTGTTTGCTCCCCCCGACGCACTGCTCCCCGCGCTCGCTGCGGCAATCGGCGTCGGCGTACCGCTGTTCGCTGCGAAGGCGCGCGGCCGCACGTACGCGTTGTTCGCCCTGGCGCTCGTCACGCTCTCATTCCCGGCGGGCGTCGTGCTCGCGTCGCGCTTGATCGAGCACTCGGGCCCGCGCGCCGGGGCGATCGTCGGCTGGGTCTTCGTGTACGGCATCGCGGCGACGGGGCTCCATATGGCATCGCTCGTGCGTGCGCGTCTGCGCCCGCGCTGGGTGCGCTACGCGGTGAGCGTGCCGGGCATGACGATGCTCGCGCTCGGTGCGCTCGCGCTGCCGTTTTTGTTGGTGCTCGCACCCGTGCGCGGCCTGTTAGGGCTCGCCGGCGCCGAGCGCACGCTCGCGGCGCTCGCGTACGCGGATTGGCTGCCCGTGCTCGGGATTGCGCACGCGCTCTTCACCTCGTTCGGCGCGCGCCGCGAGTTCGTGCGCATCGACCTCGCGCAGGGCGGGGAGCCCGACACGCTCGTGCGCGTGGCGGTGCAGCGAAGCTCTTCGCCGCACGCGCCTTCTGCGCAGCGTCCGCTGCGGCTCGTGCAGATCACCGACCCGCACATCGGCGCGTGGCAGCCGGTGCACCGGCTCGAGCGTCGCGTCGCGGAGCTCGCGGCCCACGCTCCCGATCTCGTGCTGCTGACCGGGGACTTCCTCACGATGGAGAGCAACGGCACACCGGGCGCGCTCGCCCAGGCGCTCTCGCCGCTCGCGAAGCTGCACGGTCGCTGCTTCGCGATCTACGGCAACCACGATCACGAGGCGCCCGAGGAAGTGCAGCGCGCGCTCGCGGCGAACGGCATTCCGCTGCTCGTGGATGCGGAGGCCGTCGTCGAAACGCCCGCGGGCCCGGTGCAGATCGTCGGCGCCGACCATTATTGGGAAGAGCGCGAAGTGCGCGTTCCCGCGTTGCTGAAGCGCTTCCCGCGCCGGCCAGGGCACTTCCGCCTGTTCTTGCTGCACGACCCACTCGGCTTCCGCAGCGTGCCGAAGGGCGACGTCGACCTAACACTTTCGGGCCATACCCACGGCGGCCAGCTCGGACTCGTTTCGTTCGGCCTCGACTGGACCGTGCTCTCGCGCTCGCGCTGGCCCGACCACGGGCTCTTCGGCCTCGGCGCGAGCCGCCTCTACGTCCACCGGGGCACCGGCTTCTACGGCTTCCCGCTGCGCGTCGGGGTGCCGGGCGAGCTGTCGCTCCTCGAAGTTCTGCCCCGAGTTTGAGCCGCTAGCGTTCGTCCGTGCGGGAGTCGGCCAGAACGTTGCCGATCTCGCGCGTGAGCTGCTCGAGGCTCACGGGCTTCTCCAGCGCTCGCTGGACGCCGATCGCGCGGAGCTCGTCCACGCCAAGCTCGAGGACGCGCCCCGTGAGAATCATCACGGGGAGTTTGGGCCATAGGCGTCTCGCCTCGCGCGCGAGCGCTAGGCCGTCCATGTCGGGCATCGTGAAATCGGTGATCAGCAGGTCGAAGCTCTCGGATCGCAGCAGCTGGAGCGCGGCTCGCGCGCCGACGGCCGCAGAGGCGTGGTAGCCCGCGAGGGTCAGCCGCCTGACGCCGAGGAGAGCGAGGGATTCCTCGTCATCGACGAACAGCACGCGCTCCCCGTGGCCCATGACGGTTTCATATTCCTCCGGGCGCTCATGCACCAGATTCCGCGAGACCGCGGGGAACAAGCAGTGAACGCTGGTACCGACGCCGGGCGTGCTGTCGATCCAGACGGCACCGCCGTGATCTCGCATCACGCCGTGAACGGTCGCGAGGCCGAGCCCGGTTCCCATGCCAGTCGGCTTCGTCGTGAAGAACGGCTCGAACGCGCGGGCCCGCGTTTCGTCGTCCATTCCAGAGCCGCTGTCGGTCACAGAGAGCTTGACGTAGTGCCCCTCGCGGAGCCCGGGATGCGACCGAATGACATGGTCACGCGCGTAAAACGATTCCAACGTGATCTTCAGCCTGCCGCCCTCCAGCATCGCGTGGTGCGCGTTCGTGCCGAGGTTCATCAGGATCGCGTGTACCGAGCTGGGGTCCGCGATCACGGGGTCCGGCCGATCGAGATCGAGGTCGATCTGGACGCTCGACGGCAGCGCCGCCCGCAAGAGCCGAGCCGCGTCCGCGACGGTGCTCACGAGGTCGATCGCGACGAGCTCGAGGGCCTGCCGGCGGCTGAATCGCAAGACGCGCGAGGTCACGTCCTTCCCACGCCGGGCCGCCTCGAACAAACCGTCGAGGTCGCTCGCGACGGCTCGCCCGGCCCGCGTGTCGGCGCGTAACATCTCTGCGTAGCCGATGATGGCGCTGAGGATGTTGTTGAAGTCGTGCGCGATGCCGCCCGCGAGGCGACCGAGCGCCTCGAGCTTGTGCGACTGCCGGAGCTGCTCCTCGAGCGAACCCCGGTCGGCCTCGGCGCGCCGCCGCTCGGTCACGTCGACGACGGACCCCAGTACGAGGAGCCCCTCCTCGGTCTCGATCGGATTCAGGCCGATCTCGACCGGGACCTCGCGCCCATCCTTGTGAATGCCGTGAAGCTCGCGCCCAGCCCCCATCGCCCGCACACCGGGGTTGGTGAAGAACGCGTCGCGCGCATCCGGATGCTGGGCGCGAAAACGCATCGGGACCAGCATCTCGACGCTACGGCCCAACAACTCACCAGGCTCGTAGCCGAACATCCGCTCGACTTCGCGGTTGGCCATCAGGATACGGCCGCCAGGGTCGACCATGAGCATGCCGCTCGGCGACGACTCGACCGCGATTCGAAAGCGCTGCTCCGCTCGTTTGCGCGCCGAGATGTCGACCACCGAGCTCAGGACGAAGAATCCATCCTGGGTGACGAGAGGCGTCAGGCCGACTTCGACGGGCACTTCCGTGCCGTCCCGTCGGCGCGCGAACAGATCCCGGCCCTCTCCCATGCGCCGTTCGCTCGGGTCGCGGGCGAAGGCCGTGCGCCACGCGACGTGCGGGTGCCGGACGCGTTCGGGGAGCAGCAGCTCGATCGGCCGTCCGACCAGCTCCTCGCGCGAGTATCCGAAGAGGCGCTCGATCTCGCGGTTGACGAGCACGATGCGCCCTTCGGCATCGGTCATCAGCAGCCCGCTGGGCGCGGAGTCGATCGCGGTGCGCAAGCGCTGCTCGACGGGCCCGGCGGCGACTGCCATGAGTCCTCCGTTCGCGGCGCTGCGATGCTATCACCTCAGGTGTACGGCACTCGGGTGATTCGCTCATAGCTCAGAACAGGTCGAGCTGCTGCGGCTCACCGAGTACGGCGCCGAAGCTCGTACCGAGATCTTCGAGGATGCTCTCGGCGACGGGGCGCAGCACTTTCTCGATGTAGTGCGCGTGGTCGATGCGCGGCGGAAGCGCGCGGCCCGGTAGCACGGGCTCGGCGCCCGTCGCCGTGATCACGTAGCGGATCACCGGGCCCGGCCGACCGCCTGCTTTGCGTGCGGCTTGAACGTGCGGCGCGTTCGCGCTGTAGCGATCGAGGCGCCCTTTGCGGATGCGCTTTGCGTACACGAGCTCGGCGTCGCGTGCGCCGCTCCTCACCGCGGCCACGAGCTCGCGCACGAAAGGAGCGGGGTCGCGGTCGCTGAAGGCGCGCTCGAGCATGCCTTCCTGCAAACGCTGCGCGATCGAGGGCCAGTTGCTGCGCACGGATTCGAGGCCGATCACGAGCAGCTTCCCGCGAGCCCAGCCGGCGTAGCGCTTCTTGCTACCCGCGCGCCCGCCGCGCACGCGCGGCAGCCATAATCGCTCGTACAGCTCGTCGAGCTCGAGCACGAGGCGCGGCGTCACGCGGTATTCGCGCTGCACGCGGCTCGCGATCTCCTCCTCCACTCGCTTGCGCAGCGTCTCCGCAACCTCGCCGCTGGCTTCGCCAGCAGCCAGCTGAACGAACACCGAGTCCGTGTCCCCGTACAGCACGCGCAGGCCGTGGGCTTCGAATGCGTCCTTCGTCCAGTGCAGCGTCTGCTGGCCGAAAGTCGTGATCGCGTTCGCGACGTCCGGGTCGAAGAAGCGGCACGAAGTCGCGCCGAGCACACCGAACATCGCGTTCATCAGGATCTTGATCGCTTGATCGGCGTGGCGGTCGCCGCGCGCCTTGGCGGCGTCGCGGCGCGAGGCGAGCTCGGTGAGTACTGCGGGCAGAATCGACTCTTCGCGCGAGAAGCGCGCGCCGTTCGGTGCGACGACCGCGTCGTCGCCCGCGCGGGCGTGCGCGAGCGGGTCGAGGCCGAAGGTGCGGATCAGGCTCGGATACAGGCTCTTGAAATCGAACACGGCGACGTGCGCGTGGAAGCCGGGCACGGAATCGATCAGCGCACCGCCCGTAACGCCTACGGGCGCGCGCTCGATCACGCTCGGCGCGACGACACCGCGGCGCCGAAGCTCGGGCAAATACAGGAGATCGAACGACGCGATGCTCGCGCCGACGCGGTCGAGCTGCATGCCCGTCAGGCGGCTGCGCTCGAGCGCGAGCTCGAGCAGGCCCTCGTGCGCGAGGAGCTCGGGCACGAGCCGCGCATCCTCGAGGTTGTAGGCGACCAGTGCCTCGGGCTCTTCGTGCCAAAGGCGCAGGATCTCGGCGGCAGCGTCGGGTACGTCTTGATCGATCTTCTTGCCGCGGCCGAGCACCGAGCGCGCGACCGTCTCGAGTCGATAATCGGGCAGCTTCAGTGCGTCGCGCACGAGCGGGATGCCGTCGAGCACCATGCGCCCAGGGAGCTCGGCGCGCGACTGTGCGAACGCTCCCTGCTCGGCGAGCAGCCGCGGCGTCTCGTGCGAGCGCCCGATCGCGCATGGGATGCGCAGCGCCGCGCAGCGTGCGAGCAGCACGCGCAGGTCGAAGTCGACTACGTTCCAGCCTAATAACACATCCGGGTCGAGCGCACGGAAGCGCGCGACGAGGGCGCCGAGCAGCGCGGCTTCTTCGGGGTGCACGATCGCGCCGGCCACCGAGCGCTGCGCGACGAGATGCACCTCCTCGACACCGCAGCCGACGATGGCCGCGGAGAAGATGCGGCTCGCGTCGGCCGTCGTCTCGAGATCGAGCGAGAGCGTGCGCAGCGCGACGCGTGGCGCGGGCGCCGACGCGAGCTCGGGGTTCACGAACACGACGAGTCCGTCGGTGCGCTGCTCGCCGCGCCCGCGAATCTCGAGCGTCGCGCGAATGCCATGATCGATCAGATAGCGGTACGCGAAGCGCAGATCCGCCTCGTACGCCGTGCCACCCGCGCGCTGCACCGCATCGCGCAGCGCGGGCATCGCGCTGGGTAGCGCGCCCTCGACGCGCACGACCGCGTGCCCCGCGAGATCGCGCAGCTCGCTCGCAGCGACGCGCCCACCCGCGCGCTGCACGGCGTCCGCCGCTGCCGGGCTCGCGAAGAAATACGGGCGGAAGCGTTCGTCCTCGACGAGAAAGGCGTCGCCGCTCTCGAGCCGCCCATACAGCTGCACGACCGCGACACCGTCGCGCACGCGATACGTCGGCTGGACGATGAAGCCGCGGGCCATCGGGCCTAGCGGAACAGGACGCGCGCGAGTGCGCTGCGGTATTCCTGCACGAGCTCGTGCTCGCCGCCGAGTACGCCGAACACGTCGAGCATGGCCTTGCGCGCTGCGTCGTCGGCGAAGTGCGCGTCGGCCTCGACGCACGCGAGCAGCTCGGTGAGCGCGGGCTCGTAGCGGCGCGCGGCAGCGAGCGCGCGGCCGTAGTCGAGGCGCGCGGCGAGGTCGCTCGGGTTCGCGCGCGCCGCGGCTTCGAGTACGGCGAGCGCGTCACCGCCGGCGGGCGCCGCCGCGCTCGTGCGCAGCTCTGCCGCAAGCCGCTCCGCTTCCTGCTCGATTGCGGGCGCGCCGACGACGCGCTCGAGCAGCGCGAGCGCCTCTTCCGCCGCGCCGCGATCTCCGAGCACGCGCGCGAGCCCGATCAGCGCCAGCGGGTGGCGCGCGTCTTCTGCGAGCGCCGCGCGGAAGCGCTCTTCCGCCGCGTTCGCGTGCCCGGCGACGAGCAGTTCGCCGCCTTCCTTCGCGAGCTGGTCGGCTTGCGTCGGCAGGATCGCAGCGAGGAAGCGCTTGACCTCGGGTTCGGGCTGCGCGCCCACGAACTGGTTGCGCGCTTGGCCGTCGCGGAACGCGATCACGAGGGGAATACTGCGCGCGCCGACGGCACTCGCGATCTGCGGATTCTCGTCGACGTTGATCTTGGCGAGGACGAATGCGCCGGCCTGCAGCTCCGCTTGGCGCTCGAGGATTGGGCCGAGCGTGCGGCACGGCCCGCACCACGGAGCCCAGAAATCGACCACCACAGGCACCGTCTTCGAGCGCTCGAGCACCTCGCGCTCGAACGTCGCGTCCGTGACGTCTACTACGAAAGGAGTCGCGGGGGTCGTCACGGCTCGGCTCGCGCGGCTACTGCGCGACTTTCTCGCGCATCAACGTCTGCAGCTCGCCGCTCTCGAACATTTCGCTGATGATGTCGCAGCCCCCGACGAACTCGCCCGCCACGTAGAGCTGCGGAATCGTCGGCCAGGTCGAGAAGTCCTTGATGCCCTGACGGATCCCCGGGTCGGAGAGCACGTCGACCGTCGTGTACTCTGGCACGAGCCGATCGAGCATCTGCACGACGCGCGCGGAGAAGCCGCACTGTGGGAAATCGCGCGTGCCCTTCATGAACAACACGACGCGATCGGAGCCGATCGTGTGGGCGATGCGTGTACGGGTCGGTTCGTCGAGCGGCATGCTGAATCTCCTCGGTTCTCGTCGCGGCGCGCGGCGAAGCCCCGCTTGCCGCGAACGTAGGAGATGCTGTACGAATCGGTCAACGCGTTCGGTCCTCCAACCCTTCGAGGATGAAGAAGAAAGATGCCCTGGGTAATTACGAGCCTGTGCCGCGACTGCGTCGACCAAGCGTGCGTCGAGGTATGCCCCGTCGATTGCATCTACGAGTACAAGGGCGACGACCGCGACACGTTCCCGAATCAGCTCTTCATCGATCCCGAGGAGTGCATCGATTGCGGCGTGTGCGAGCCGGAGTGCCCCTGGGAGGCCATCTTCGAGGACGAGCGCGTGCCGGACGTGTTCACGCCCGACGTGAAGCTGAACGCGGCGATCACCGAGACCAAGGACGATTTCGAGGTGCCGAGCAAGATCGATAAGCCGCGCCCGACGCCCGAGCTGGTGCTCGCCAACAAACAGAAGTGGGGCTTCGCGGACTGAAGGGGTGCGCGTCGCGCCCCCGCGACGCACGCAGGCACCCGAGGGATCCGCGCAGCGACAGGAGCTGAGCGAGCCGTGGCCGAGCAGCCGGACCGAGCAGACGCGCGCGCGGGGCCCTCGCCCGCGCTCGTTGACGCTGGGCTCGCCGATGTGTTCGGACGCAAGCTGCGCGATCTCCGCATCTCGGTGACGGATCGCTGCAACTTCCGCTGCCCCTATTGCATGCCCGCTGAAACCTTCGGCCCGGGCTTCAAGTTCTTGCCGCGCAAGGAAGTGCTCACGTACGAGGAGATCACACGGCTCACGCGTGTGTTCGTCTCGCTCGGCACGCGCAAATTGCGCATCACTGGCGGTGAGCCGCTCGTGCGCTCGGATCTGCCTGAGCTGATCGAACAGCTCGCCGCGATCCCCGGTGTCGACGACATCGCGCTCACGACCAATGGGCATCTGCTCGAGAAGTTCGCGGGGCCGCTCGCGCGCGCTGGGCTGCGCCGTGCGACGGTGAGTCTCGACAGCCACGATCCGGCGGTGTTCAAGCAGATGAGCGGCGGCGCGTCGGCGCCCGAGCGCGTGTTGGCCGGGATCGACGCCGCAGTCGCCGCGGGGCTCGGCCCGATCAAGATCAACTGCGTCGTGCAGCGCGGCGTGAACGATCACACGTTCGTCGAGCTCGCCGCCCGCTTCCGCGGAACGGGCCAGATCGTGCGCTTCATCGAGTACATGGACGTCGGCACCGCGAACGGCTGGGAGCTCGCGCAAGTCGTGCCGGCCCGCGAGATCCTCGCGCGCATCGCCGAGCGCTTCCCGCTCGCGCCGGCGGATCCGAATTATCGCGGCGAGGTCGCCAAGCGCTGGCGCTACCTGGACGGGCAGGGCGAAATCGGTGTGATCTCCTCGGTGACGCAGCCGTTCTGCGGCGACTGCACGCGCGCGCGGCTCTCGGCAGAGGGCTCCCTCGTGACGTGCTTGTTCGCGACGCAGGGGCGCGACCTGAAGTCGCCGCTGCGAGCCGGTGCGAGCGACGCTGCGCTGCGCGAAGTGATTACGGGCGTGTGGGGCGGCCGGCGCGATCGCTATTCCGAGGAGCGCACGGGGCTCGCTGGCGCTCGCCCCGGGGCGCGCATTGAGATGTTCAAGCTTGGGGGGTGAGCGCGCGCATCGCGCGGGAGCTTGCATCGAGTTGCGCGCCCTCTTCTTGTTTTACTCCGCTGCGGCGTCGAGGACTCCGCCTTCGCTGCGCGCTTCGCTTGCGTGGCTCGATTCGCGCGGGCGAGAGGATTCGACATCCGAGTCGTCCTCGCGTGGCCATCGCCTCGGCAAGGCTTGGTTGCTGGGCCGAGCGTCGCGTTGTCGCGGGATTCGGTGATGGGGCTGGCACGATGAGTGCGCTGCGATGAAGGCGCGTGGCGGCGCGATGCGGGAGCTCGTGCTGGTGGGCGGGGGGCATGCGCATGTGCAGGTGTTACGGGGATGGGCGATGGCGCCGGTGGCGGGGGTGCGGCTGACGGTCGTGCTCGATCGGGCGGAGGCGCTCTATTCGGGGATGGTGCCGGGCTTCGTGGCTGGCGATTACGCGGCGGCGGAGTGCGAGATCGATGTCGTGCCGCTCGCGCGGCGTGCGGGGGCGCGCGTGATTTTGGCTGCGGCATTGGCGATCGATGCGCCTGCGCAGCGCATCGCGCTCGGAGGGCGGCCGGCGCTCGCGTACGACTTCGCGAGCCTCGACGTTGGCGGGACGGTGCGCGGGCTCGAGCTGCCCGGCGTGCGCGAGCACGCGCTTGCGA
This sequence comes from Deltaproteobacteria bacterium, assembly GCA_031396315.1. GTDB lineage: Bacteria > Myxococcota_A > UBA9160 > UBA9160 > UBA6930 > VGRF01. Next base: position 124 of record JANNKN010000202.1, on the reverse strand, counting down.
CACGGCCGATTCGCGACTTCGTCGATCGGCTCGACTCGGCGGTCGCGCGCGCGCGGGGCCGACGCGCGGCTCGCGCGGACGCAGCGCACGGTGGGCTGTGCGTGCTCGTCGTCGGCGCGGGTGC